>JAZSFV010000043.1:0-13170 GCA_045532395.1 Acutalibacteraceae bacterium | reverse complement strand
CAATGAACAAGGATTTCGGCGGAACTACACCGATGGAAATCTACAAAAACAAAGCATATGCCGCTTTCGAATTCATGAACAAACTTTCAATTGACTACTTCTGCTTCCACGACAGAGATATTGCACCTGAAGGAAAAACACTCGAAGAAAGCAATAAGAACCTTGATGAAATTGCAGACCTTCTCGAAAAGCTCATGAAGGAAAACAATAAAAAACTCCTCTGGGGTACCGCAAACTGCTTTAACCACCCCAGATTCATGAATGGTGCAGGTACATCTCCTGAAGCCGATGCTTTTGCATATGCAGCAGCACAGATTAAAAAAGCTATGGAAATCACAGTTAAACTTGGCGGTAACGGCTACGTTTACTGGGGCGGACGTGAAGGATATGAAACCCTCCTTAACACTGATATGGGCAAGGAGCTTGACAACTTAGGTTTCCTGCTTAAACTCACATCACAGTATGCACGTTCAATCGGATTCAAAGGTGATTTCTATATTGAACCCAAGCCGAAGGAACCCACAAAGCATCAGTACGACTTTGATGCTGCTACTGTTATCGGTTTCTTGCAGAAATACGACCTTATGAATGACTTCAAACTCAACATTGAAGCAAACCATGCAACACTTGCAGGTCACACATTCCAGCATGAACTTGCAGTTGCAAGAATCAATGGTGCTTTCGGTTCAATTGACGCTAACCAGGGTGATTTACAGCTTGGTTGGGATACAGACCAGTTCCCCACAAACATTTATGAAACAACAATGTGTATGCTTGAAGTTCTTAAGGCAGGCGGTTTCACAAACGGCGGTCTTAACTTTGATGCAAAAACACGCAGAGGTTCAAACACACCTGAAGATATGGCATATTCTTACATCGCCGGTATGGATTCTTTCGCTCTCGGCCTCAGACTTGCTGCAAAAATTCTTGAGGACGGCAGAATCGAAAACTTTGTGAAAGAACGTTATGCAAGTTATGAAGAAGGCATCGGTAAGAAAATTTCCGACAGAACAGTTACTATTGAAGAACTTGAAGCACACGCAAAAGGTCTTGGTGAATTCGAAACTGTACCCAGCGGTCGTCAGGAATACCTTGAAAATATCCTTAACAGTATTATGTTCTAATGGAGGACTTAAAAATGATGAATAAAACCATTGCTAAAGAAAGAGCAAAAGCACTTGTGGCTCAGATGACAGTTGAAGAAAAAATGTCACAGCTCCTTTTCAACTCACCTGCTATTGAAAGACTGGGAATAAACGCATATAACTGGTGGAACGAAGGTTCACACGGTGTTGCAAGAGCAGGTACCGCAACAGTTTTTCCCCATGCGATTGCTATGGCTGCAACATTCAACCCTGAACTTGTGAATGAAGTCGCAGATGTTATTTCAACTGAAGGACGTATCAAATACAATAAACACGTTGCTTACGGCGACTTTGATATTTTCAAAGGAATCACTTTCTGGGCTCCCAACATCAACATTGTACGTGACCCCCGTTGGGGACGCGGACAGGAAACCTTCGGTGAAGACCCGTTCCTTACATCTGTTCTCGGTAAAGCATTCATCAAAGGTATTCAGGGCGACGGAGAATTCCTTAAAGCTACTGCTTGTTCAAAACACTATGCAGGTCATTCTGGTCCTGAAAAAGACAGACATGGTTTTGATGCACAGATTTCAATGCATGACCTCCATGAAACATATCTTCCTGCTTTCGAAAAAACAGTTAAAGAAGCCGGAGTTGCAGGTGTTATGGGTGCTTACAACCGTACAAATGGTGAAGCTTGCTGTGCACACTCATATCTTATGGAAAAAGTTCTCCGCACAGATTGGGGCTTTGACGGCTACTTTGTTTCTGACTGCGGTGCGTTAGGCGATATCTGGAAATTCCACAAATGTGCTGAAAATGCACCTGAAGCAGCTGCTCTTGCTCTTAAGAGAGGTTGCGAGCTTAACTGTGGCGATACATTTTCAAGCCTTGTCGAAGCTTATGAACAAGACCTCGTTGATGAAGACGATATCACAGCTGCTTGCGAAAGACTTTATATGATTCGTCATCTTCTTGGTGAATTCGAAGAAGTAAGACCTTATTCTGATATCAGCTACGACAAGCTTGACTGTAAAGAACATAAAGAACTTAACATCAAAACTGCAGAACAATGTCTTGTACTCCTTAAAAACGAAAACAACTTCCTTCCTCTTGATAAAAACACTGACAAGAAAATTGCAATCGTTGGTCCTAACGCTATGTCAGTTACTGCACTTGAAGGTAACTACAACGGCTATGCTTCAGAGTATGTTACTGTTGCAGACGGTATCCGCAGAAAATTTGAAAACGCACGTATCACTGTTGAAAAAGGTTGCAACTATTGCTTTGAAAACCTTAACGACTGGAGTGGTTTTGCAAACATGATAAGCGACGGTGTTGCTGCTGCTGCAGAAGCTGATATTACAGTTCTTGTAATGGGTCTTGACCAGTCAATTGAGGGCGAAGACACAGGCTTTGATAACGACTATACTGCTTGCGGTGATAAGAAGACACTCTATCTCCCTAAAACACAGCAGAAACTTGCAGAAGCAGTATGCGATGCTTGTGAAAACGTTGTTGTTGTGATTCTCTGCGGTAGTTCAGTTGACCTTGGCGATAAAGTAACAAAACATGCAAAGGCAATTATCCACGGTTGGTACCCCGGTTCAATGGGTGGTTTTGCAACTGCAGAACTTCTTGCAGGTGAAATTTCTCCCTGTGGTAAACTTCCCGTTACAATTTACAGAGGAGACCACAATATTCCTGATTTCCTTGATTACAACATGAAAGGCAGAACATACAGATACATTGACGGAGAGGCTCTCTTCCCCTTCGGTTTCGGTCTTTCATACACAACTTTCGCTTACAACAATGCAAAAGTTATTTCTGCTGATGAAAACACAATCAGGTTGAATGTTGACGTTACAAATACAGGCGGCAGAAAAGGCATTGAAAAAGTTCAGGCTTATGCTGAATATAAAGACTCAAGAACTGTTACTCCTCATTCACAGCTTTGTGCTATCAAATCAATTGAGCTTGATAAGGGCGAAACAAAAACTGTTGAAATGGAAATTGACAAATACTGGGTTAAAGCAGTCCTTGACGACGGCAGCCGTGTTGACCCTGACGGAAACATTGCAATCTACATAGGCGGACATCAGCCTGATGCAGTAAGTGACAGACTTCTCGGTTATGCTTGTGAAAGGGTTGAAATCAAATGAGATATTTGTTAGGCATTGACGTTGGCACAACAGGTACAAAAACCGTATTATTTGACGAAAACGGAACTGTTATTGCTGACAAAACCGCAGAATATCCTCTCATACAACCACAGAACGGTTGGGCAGAACAAGATCCCAACGACTGGTGGAAAGCAGTAAAAGACACAATCAAATCGGTTGTAAAAGAAAGTGGCGTTGGCAAAGAAGACATCGTCAGCATCGGACTTTCCGGACAGATGCATGGTCTTGTAATGCTCGACAGTAACAACGAAGTTATAAGAAATGCTATTCTCTGGTGCGACGGAAGAACAACTGAGCAATGCCGTGAAATCGAAGAAATTATCGGCAAAGAAAGACTTATTGAAATCACCGCAAACCCTGCTCTTGAAGGTTTTACCGCAGGCAAAATTCTCTGGGTTAAAGAAAATGAACCTGAAAACTTTGAAAGGTGCAGAAAGATTCTTTTACCTAAAGACTATATCCGATATTTGCTTTGCGGTGAATTTGCAACTGAAGTTTCTGACGCATCAGGCACACAGCTTCTTGATATTCCTGCAAGAAACTGGAGTGAAGAAGTCTGCTCAAAGCTTGGCATTGATTTGAGCCTTTTACCCAAGGTTTATGAGAGTCCTGAAGTTACAGGATATCTTAAAGAAGATATTGCTGAAGAATTAGGACTTAAGGCAAAAATCGTAATCGGCGGTGGCGGCGGAGACAATGCTTGTGCCGCAATCGGCATGGGCGTTTGTTGTGAAGGAAAAGCCTTTACAACAGTCGGTACAAGCGGTGTTGTATTTGCTCATACAAATGCTCCCCACATTGATAAAAAAGGTAGAATTCACACTTTTTGTTGTGCAGTACCCGGTGCATGGCACGTTATGGGCGTAACTCAGGCGGCAGGTTTATCTCTCAACTGGTTCCGTTCGCAACTTGCAAGCGAATACAGTTATAAGGAACTTGACAAACTTGCTTCAGAAATCCCCATTGGTTGCGATAAATTGATTTACCTGCCCTATCTTATGGGCGAAAGAAGCCCCGTGCTTGACACATCTGCAAGAGGTGTATTCTTCGGACTTTCCGCAATACATACAAAACTTCACATGGCAAGAGCTGTCATGGAAGGGGTTGCTTATTCACTTTACGATTGCCTTGAGGTGCTTAAAGAAAACTCAATTGAAGTCAGCGATATGGCCCTTTGTGGTGGCGGTGCAAAAAGCAGTTTCTGGAGAGAAATTTTTTCTGACGTTTACGGAATAAACATCAAAACAATGCAGACAAGTGAAGGCGCTGTGCTTGGTGCTGCGTTACTTGGCGGTTGCGCTGCAGGAGTTTATTCTTCAGTTGAAGAAGCTTGTGAGAAAACAGTAAAAAGCGGAGATACTTACAAGTACAATACAGATAATCACGAAAAGTATATGCACTTCTATTCTGTTTACCGCTCTCTCTATCCTGCTCTTAAAGATTCATATAAAATGCTTTAAATAACAAAAAACGTGTTTCTTGATGAAACACGTTTTTTTATTATTCTGTAAGTAAAAATCCATAAGCCACTTCGCCCTGAACATAATTTACTTTTACAACGTAATAATATTCTCCCGTCTCAGTAAAAGTTATTGTTTTCGAAGTTGTAGTTATCAGATATTTATCATCATATATTTTGATTTTATTGTTATCTATTTCGTCTTTTGGTGCACAATAGACTTTGTGAGATAAAACTTTGCCTGCAAAATTAAGAGTTATTTTTCCATCTGTCTGCTCACGTGTCAGTGTGCAGAGATTGTCATCATCCAGGCAGAAAGTTCCATTATGCTCATAAGTTTCTTTTTTGCCGTTTTCATCTTCAACCATCCAGATATAACTTCCATCTTTTGTAAAAGCCTGGTAGCCTACATTATCACCAAATCTCACCTGGACGCCAAGAATAGGAGCACTGCCAAGATATTCCTTTGTTGTCGCCACTTCATCTTTTGAAGAACATGAAATAAAACTAAAGCATATTACAATAACAAGAAAAACAGCAACTATCTTTTTCATAATGTCACATCCTTATTCAAGGTACATTAACTTAAGTTTTTCTTGTTTTTCTGCATCGAGGCCAAGGCATTTTTCTGCATAGTTTTCAACTGTGCCGTAAAGTTTTTCTATCTCGTCATACATAGCGAGAATAAAACTTTTATTTGTACTTAAAAATACGGTCGCATACTCTGAAACCTTACTGTTTTTAGAAACATACTTTGAAAGTGTTTCATATTTTTTGTTGTATTTCTGACCAAATTTCTGTGTTGCAAGATAGTCTTTGATAATTGATGACTGAGGCACACCGAGAATCGACATAAGTATCATGCAGGCTGCGCCTACTCTATCCTTACCTGCGCTGCAATGGAAAAGTACTGAACCCTCTTCATTTTCAAGAAGAACTTCAAAAAACCTTTTCACATTAGCTATTGAAGACTCGCTTGTTATAAGTGCACGATACATACTCTCCATATATTCAACAGGAGATTCATCCATTGTTTTGATTTTCTTAACCGCAGAAACAACAATGTTTTTTTCTCTGGTTATACCTACAGTTGTTGTATCAACAAAGGGAATATGTTCAAACTCAACGCCTTCTATTTCAGGGTCAGGTTTATGTTCCATTTCCATATCTGTTCTGAGATCAACAATCTTTTTAAGACCATATTCATTTTTAAGAACATCAATATCTTCTTTTGAAATCTTCGCAAGTTCACCGCTTCTTATAAGGCGATGATGCTTGATTGTTCTGCCATCTACAGTTTCAAAGCCGCCAAGGTCTCGTGTATTATTAAGACTGTTAAGCGGAATTCTTCTTACTACAAATTTTTTATTTGCCATCGGAAACTCCCTAAAACAATTTTTGAAAATTGTAACATACTTATACAGATTTTTCAAGTGTTATAGTATTAATAGTTTTAAAAATGATTTAAGATTAATTAAGAAGTTTGCTCCGCATTTTCTGAAGTATTTTTTTCTCTTTTCTTGAAATCTGAACTTGCGATAAATTCAGGAATTCCGCCGTTTTGGATTGTGTAAAACCTTTGTAATACCGAAGCTGTATTATTTTCTTTTCTTCATCGTTAAGAGAATCTATCGTTTGCCTTAAAGCAAGCAATTCAGATATTTTTTCTTCCGGTGCTTCTACCGGTATATCAAGTTCTTTTGAATAATTTTCATCTTCCGTTGTAAGCGACACTGCAGGCATAGAAGCAGTCAGAAGTTCTGCAATTTCTGCAACACTCATGTTCATTTTTTCTGACAACTGACTCAAGGTGGGTTCGTACCCTAATTGTTCAGCAAGCATTTCTTTTATTTTCAGCACGTCCCTTATCTTTTCTTTCATTGCACGTGATACTTTCACTGTTCCGCCATCGCGGAAAATTCTTTTAATTTCGCCAAGTATTACAGGCACTGCGTAAGTGGAAAATGAAAAACCTCTTTCCTTTTCAAATCCGTCTGCAGCCTTTATAAGACCTACACAACCTGCCTGAAACAAATCGTCATATTCAACTCCCCTGCCTTTAAATTTATTTGCACAGGCATGGACAAGTCCTATATTTTCTTCTATCACCTGACTTCTTTCAGTTGACTCTGCTATCATCCTTCAAAAATCTTCCGTTAATTTTCTTTTCAAGTGTCACAATTGTCCCTTTACCAACCACAGAACGAACTTTTATTTTATCAGTGAAACTTTCCATAACTGCAAAGCCGAGCCCTGCCCTTTCGCCACCCATTGTTGTAAACAAGGGTTGCATGGCTTCTTCCACATTTTCTATTCCGCAACCTTTGTCTTTGATTTTGATTCTTACATTTGCGTTTTCAAAGACAGAAACCGTTATGTAAATTTTACCTTTTCCCTCTTTATAACCGTGAACTATAGAATTTGTAACGGCTTCACTTACTGCAGTTTTGATATCACACAATTCTTCTACGGTCGGGTCAAGTTGTGAAACAAAAGAAGCAACGGCTACACGGGCAAAGCCCTCGTTAACAGAGCGGCTTTCAAACTCTAATTTCATCGTATTAAGTGCCTTCATTTTAATTCTCCTTTATTGTAATTTTGGCAAGTTTTTCAATACCTGACAATTTTATAACTTTTTCCATATTTTTAGGAATATTCACCACCTGAAGTTCACCTGCATAAAATTTTATCAATTTATATCTGCCAAGTATAAGACCAATTCCCGAGCTATCCATAAAAGTGACACCGCTATAATCAAGACGAAGAACAGACGGCTTGTCCGCAATTATTCTATCGTCAATTTTCTCTCTGATCGCCGGTGCGGTATGATGGTCGATTTCGCCGTCAATATACGCAGTTAAGGTTTTGTCAGAAAAAATTATTTCCATTTATTTTTCCTCCTTGAAAACAAAAAAATTCCTTACCATTACATGATAAGGAATTTTGAAAATATATTCTGCCGAATTATGACGAGGATATTATTTATTTTTTGAGAGCAATTGCTTCTTTTGCTTTCTTTGCAATATTTTCAGCATCAAGACCGTAAACTTTAAGAAGTTCAACTGCAGGACCTGACTGACCGAATTCATCATAGACGCCATGTTTTACAACCGGAACAGGAACAGTTTCAGTAACAACTTCACTTACCGCTGAACCAAGGCCACCGATAACGCTGTGTTCTTCTGATGTAACAATACAGCCTGTCGTTTCTGCCGCTTTGATAATAATATCTCTGTCGATAGGTTTAATTGTATGAATATTAACCACAGCTGCACTGATGCCTTCTTCCTGAAGCATGTCAGCGGCAATAAGTGCTTCGTTTACCATAAGACCCGTTGCAATAATTGTAACATCAGTACCTTCTCTTAACTGAACACCTTTGCCAAGCTGGAATTTATAGTTTTCATCATAAATTCTGGGAGTTGCAAGTCTGCCGAATCGAAGGTAGAAAGGACCGTTATTTTCTGCCGCTGCAAAAACTGCAGCTCTTGCTTCAACATCATCAGCAGGGTTAACGATTGTCATACCGGGAATTGTTCTCATAAGAGCAATATCTTCACAGCACTGATGGCTTGCACCATCTTCGCCACCTGAAATACCTGCATGAGTTGCGCCGATTTTAACATTAAGACCTGGATAACCGATTGTATTTCTTACCTGTTCAAAAGCTCTGCCGGCAGCAAACATTGCAAAAGAACTTGCAAAAACTGTATAGCCTGTTGTAGCGAGACCGCCTGCAACACCCATCATATTGCTTTCTGCAATACCTGTATCGAAGAATCTTTCAGGAAATGCTTTTTTGAACATACCAGTTTTTGTTGCTTCTGCAAGGTCAGCGTCAAGAACAATAACTTTTTCGTTAACTGCACCAAGTTCAGCCAAAGATGCACCATAGACTTCTCTGGTTGCTTTTTTAATCACATCTGCCATTTTCTTACGCCTCCAATTCCATAAGCTTTGCATTAAGTTCGCTCATCGCCTGCTCATATTCTTCAGCGTTAGGTGCCTTACCATGCCATGAGCACTGGTCTTCCATAAAACTTACACCCTTACCTTTTATTGACTTTGCAATAATTGCTGTGGGTTTGCCTTTGAATTCTTTTGCAGCTGCAAATGCTGCTTCAATTTCGTCAAAAGAATGTGCGCAGATTTCAATAACATTCCAACCGAAAGCCTTGAATTTTTCAGGAATCGGATAAGGAGAGTTAACCTGAGCCACAGTACCGTCAATCTGGAGATTGTTGTTATCAATAACAGCCACAAGGTTATCAAGACCTTTAGCACTTGCATACATAGCTGCTTCCCAGACCTGACCTTCCTGAATTTCACCGTCACCGAGAACAGTATAAACTCTGAAATCTTTTCCTGAAATTTTTCCGCCGAGAGCCATTCCGACTGCTGTAGAAATACCCTGACCGAGAGAGCCTGTGCTCATATCAACACCGGGAGTCTTTCTCATACTGGGATGTCCCTGAAGCATTGAGCCTGTTTTTCTGAGTGTTTTGAGTTCTTCTACGGGGAAGAAACCTCTGTGTGCAAGGCAAGCATACAACGCGGGAGCTGTATGACCTTTTGAAAGCACAAAACGGTCACGATTTTCATCTGCAGGATTTTTAGGATCTATTCTCATCTCGTTGAAATAGAGATAAGTCAGAATGTCTGCAACTGAAAGAGAACCACCCGGATGACCGGATTTTGCGTTGAATACACCTTCAACGATTCCCATTCTGACCTTACATGCTTTGATTTTGAGTTGTTTTTTAATTACTGACTCCAAAATTAGCCACCTCCGTCAGTCTTTAGAAAGTTTGCCTAAAAATTTAGTAAAATATTCAGGCAACTCACTTGTAATTTTTATTTTTTCACCGCTTGCAGGATGTTTAAAGCCGATAACTGCGGCATGCAAACACTGTCCGCCAAGTTCTTTTATGACCTTTGATGGTCCGTAAACATCGTCGCCTGCAACAGGATGACCTATATACTTCATGTGCACTCTGATCTGATGGGTACGACCCGTTTCAAGAATCAGTTTTACATGAGTAAAATCTTTATATTCTTCTATTACTTCATAGTGCGTTACGGCATTTTTTGCATTTTTATCTGTCACGCACATTTGTAAACGATTGTTTGGATTTCGTCCGATGGGTGCATTTATTGTACCCTCTTTTTCTTTAAGATGCCCGTAAACTACAGCCTGATATTCCCTGTCAAAAGAATGAGCCTTTATTTGCTCAGCAAGGTTGAGATGCGCCAAATCATTTTTTGCCACAATCAATAAACCGCTTGTATTTTTATCAATACGATGAACTATTCCGGGGCGTGCGACACCGTTTATACCAGATAAACTGTCACCACAGTGATGCATAAGCGCGTTGACAAGTGTTCCGTTATAGTTTCCTGCTGCCGGATGAACAACCATGCCTTTGGGCTTATTGACAACCAACAGGCAATTATCTTCGTATCTTACATCAAGAGGAATATCTTCTGCCACAATATCCGGTTTTACAGGCTCTGTTGTCATCACTGCAACAACATCGCCTGATACCACTTTTGTATTCTTCCCAACAGGCTTTGAATTTACAAGAATTTCTGAATTTTCTATGAGTTTCTGAACATAAGAGCGAGTCAACGACTCACACTTTTCCGACACAAGTTTGTCAATTCTCTGACCTGCATCTTCTTCATTTACACTGAATATAAATGCGTCAACCATTTTCCTGACCTTTCTTTTTGTCCGGCTGGCTCTTAAACGTGTCAAGAATAATATAAACTATTATCAGTCCGGCGCCAATACAAATAAGACAATCTGCAAAATTGAAAATTGCAAAATCAACAAACAGAAGTTTGATGTAGTCTACTACATATCCGCAAAACAATTCTCCACCTCTGAATATTCTGTCTATCAGATTACCTATACCACCGGCAAGCATTAAAATTGCACTGGCAATAAGCAGTTTATTTTTAAGCTTTCCTGAAAGCAGATAAACAAGACCTGAAATTACAATAAACAATGTAAAAATAGACAGTAAGTCAGTATGATTTTCAAACATGCTGAATGCAGCACCTGTATTTTCTGTATAACTAAACTCTATTATTCCGGGTATAAATTCTGCACTCGAAACAGGCATCAGACGGTCTACAACAACCATTTTTATCAGCTGGTCAGCGGCTACAAGCACCGCTATTGATATTATTGACACAAGCTGTATCATTTGTCTGCTCCCCCGGTATTAATCTTTATTTTTTCCGAAAATATTTCTGAGGAAATTGAAGCCGTCGTTATCGCTATTGTCATCATCAGTATCTTCTTCTGAATCACTCGCCATATCGAATGAATCATTTTCAGAAAAATCGATGTTGTCAAACAATTTAAAGCCTTTTTCAACTTTTACTTCTTCTTTATCCTGACTGAGGAACATATTTTCATCCTTTTCAACTTCTACTGCGTCAGTATCTGAAAAGGCAATGTCAAATTTTTTCGGTTGTTCCTCTCTTGCAATATAAATATCGTTATCTTCTGTGTTTTCTGAGAAAATATCGAGATCATCTTCTATGTCTTCAGCAGTTTCTTCTGCAAGTCCACGGTTGATGTCGTCAAAATCTTCCGCAGTAAATCTGAAACCTTCGCTATTGCCTGAATTTGAAAATACATCTTCATATTCTGCAGACTCATCTGTCTGTGCAATATCGAAATCCAATGCAAACTCATCCTGTTCTTCATCAGGTACATCTTCCGAGTCATCAGGAAGTTCATCAACAACTTCTTCAGCAAAATCATATATCGGTTCTGCTTCTTCTGAAACTTCTTCTGTGGGTTCATTGTCAAGCTCTTCATATTTTTCAATATCAAGGTCAAGGCCAAAGACCGGCTCTTCTTCGTCTATGTTTTTAGAAGCATATTCGCTGATAAGGTCGTCTGCATCAAAAAGTTCTTCGCTCTCATCTTCTGTTTCAAAACTTTCAAGAGTTTCTTCAATTTCATCAACTAAATTGTTGCGATTGTCGATAACAGTGTTAACGTCTACTTCAAACTCTTTATTGAGAACGTAGTCAGGCATTTTTTCAACATTTTCCATCTGACGTCCGTAAAGAACCAACAACTCGGTTTTAAACTGGTTAGACATTGCCTTAAGTTTATCAAGAAGTTCTTTTTCTTTTTCAATCTGAAGTCTGAGTGCTTCAGCCTCTTTAAGAGCTGTGCTTGTTGCACCGCCGATAATTTCTGCTGATTCTTTCTTTGCATCAGAAACTATTTTTTCTGATTTCTCACGTGCTTCAAGAAGGATTGTTTCAGCCTGAGCAATAGCATTATCTTTAGTCTGCTTAGCCTGTGCAGTTGCTTTATCATAAGCGATACGCATTTTACCTTCAACTTCGTCAACCATTACTTTGATTTTCGCATTAGTAATAGCATCTACATTTTTTGCACGTTCCTGAGCTTCGGCTACAACTTTTTCTGCTTCTTTGCTTGCGTCTTCAACTAATTTATCAATAAAATTCTGAGCGTTTGCAAGTGCTCTGCGAACGCTTGTTTCTTCTCTTCTGTATTCGTCAAGTTTTGTAGCAAGAATGCTGAGTTTTTTTACAAGCTCACCGTTTTCTTTAAAAACCTGCTCGTAAGATTCAACAACCTGATTAAGAAAATCATCTACTTCGTCAGCTCTGTAGGTGCCTCTGCCTGCCTGCTGAAACTGATAGCCTCTGATTTTGTTGGGAGTTAACATAATTACTCACACCTCACACTTTCTCTGTCTGGAATCAGTTATTTCCGAAAACAATACCATCCATGTTGTTGCTGTCAAATCCGTCTCCGCCTGTGTAGTCATATCCTGCGGGTTTGATGATATATGTTCTGAAAGCAACTCTCTTGAGTTCACTGCTGTTAGCAATTGTCACACCATAGATGAAGTCGATAATTCTCTGTGTTGTTGCGTTGTCAGCATTTTCAAGGTTAATGATAACCATACGTTTTTCATTGATGCTCTTTGCAACTTCACCTACATCTTCAAACTTTTCAAGTTTTGCAACCACAACATGAGGACGGTCTCCGCCTGATCTTGCCGGCTGATAGTTGTTTTTGGGGTGGCCTGATACTGCGTTGAAATCCACAACTTTCTCTGTTCTTCTATTTGCTTCGTAGCTTTCAAATTTTTCTATAGGATCATATTTGGGTTTCTGAACAGGAATGGGAGCTTCTTCATAGCCTTCTTCCATAATTCCTTCAAAACTGTCCTCGTCTTCTGCGCCTAATACGATGTCTTTCATTTTGTCAAAAATTTTCATTTATATATCCTCCTTGAATTTAATATACTCTTTTACCGAAAAGTGAAGAACCTACTCTGACTTCGGTTGCACCTTCCTCTATTGCTTCTACATAATCTCCGGACATTCCCATTGATAAGGTATGCATACATATATTATCTAATTTTTTTGCCCTAATGTC
>JAZSFV010000143.1:0-4622 GCA_045532395.1 Acutalibacteraceae bacterium | reverse complement strand
GGTGATACTCCTGAAAGTATAGATGCATGGATTGGTGCAAGAACACTTGAAGATAAAATTGATTTGCCCCAGTTTTTTGCAGAAAAAATCAACGAAGTTACAAGAGAAGAAATTTGCCTTGCCGCAAAGAAAGTTACTCTTGATACAATCTACATGCTTTCAGGCGACGGTAGTTTGGAGGAGGAATAAGTCTTGGAAATCAGAGAAATTAAAAACGACCTTCTTGGTGAAAAGTATTATAAAATCAAGCACACATCAGGCTTGAATATTTACGTTTTCCCGAAAGAAAACTATTCAACTGCCTATGCAGTTTTCGGCACAAAATACGGCTCAATCGATACGATTTTCAAAAAAGCGGGAGATGAAAATTTTACAGAAATCCCCGAAGGAATTGCTCATTTCCTTGAACACAAGCTTTTTGAATCAGAAGAACTTGATGCTTTTGAACGTTTTGCAAAAACAGGTGCATCTGCAAATGCATACACTTCGTTTGACAAAACATGCTACCTTTTTTCATGCTCAGGAAATTTCAAAGAAAATCTTGACATTCTCCTTGACTTTGTAAGACATCCTTATTTCACACAGCAGACAGTTGAAAAAGAGCAGGGAATTATCGGTCAGGAAATCAGAATGTACAGAGATGTGCCCGATTGGAGAGTGCTTTTCAATCTTCTTTGTGCTATGTATAAAAATCATCCGGTGAGAATTGATATTGCAGGCACTGAAGAATCTATTGCGGAAATTACTGCAGATTTGCTTTATAAATGCTACGATACCTTCTATAACCTTAACAACATGGCTCTTTCAGTTGCAGGTAACGTGACTGTAGAAGAAGTTATTGAATCGGCAGACAGACTTCTTACAAAAGATGAAGACCTGCAGATTGAAAGAAAATTTGTCATGGAAGAAAAAGAAGTTGTGGAAAGTTATGTTGAAGAAAAACTGTCAGTTGCTTCTCCCATTTTCTCACTTGGCTTCAAAGAAACATGGTCAACTCCCGAAAGAACTCTGAAAGAAGAACTTCTTGGCAACATTATTCTTGAAGTTATTGCAGGTAACACTTCTGATTTGTATAAGGATTTAATTGATAAAGAACTTATCAATCCCACATTCTCTACAGAATATTTTACAGGCTACGGCTACAGTTCAATGATTTTCTCAGGTGAGTCAAATAACCCCAAAGAAACTGCAAAAATCATCAAAGAAAAAATCAAAGAGTTTAAATGCAACGGCATTTCAGAAGAAGATTTCGAACGTGCCAGAAAGAAACTCTACGGCAGAGAAATTATGTCATATAACGATGTTGATGAGCTTGCAAACAATCTTATTGCGGCAGATTTTATGAATGAAGGCTTGTTTGATGAGTTTGAAATGCTTAAAGTTCTTACCTGCAGTGAAGCAAATGAATTTTTAGAAAAAATTCTTGACGAAAAATATTCAGCGTTGTCTGTAATTATTCCTGCATAAAGGAGGGGAAATGATGAACGATTTTACGGTAGTTTATTTTAAAGGAATTGAAAGAGGCTTTTCGATTCCCTCTGTGCTTGCAGAAATCGGTCCGTTTACAATTAAATTTTACGGTGCGATTATTGCTTTTGGCTTTCTTCTTGCAGTTCTTTTCGGCGGAAGACAGGCTTATAAATGGAAAATGAGCATCGATAAAATGCTTGATGTGCTTATTTACGGCACAATCGGCGGTATTCTCGGCGCAAGGCTTTACTATGTTGCCTTTGAATGGGACTATTACGCAAAAAATCTTGGCGAAATTTTCCAGATATGGAACGGTGGTCTTGCCATTTACGGCGGAATTATCGGCGGTATCCTGGCAGCATATATTACCTGCAGGTTCAATAAGCTTAATTTCTATAATCTTCTTGACCTGGTGGGCATGAGCCTTCTTATCGGTCAGGGTATAGGACGTTGGGGTAATTTTATGAATCAGGAAGCATTCGGCACAAATACCGATTTGCCCTGGGGCATGAAAAGCGAAAAAACAACGGACTACATATTGTCTAACCTTGGAACATTTGCAGAAAAAGGCATTGAAATGGACCCTGACGGATTCGTTCACCCTACATTCCTTTACGAATCTTTATGGTGTCTTATAGGCTTCGGATTACTTTTTATAATTCTTAAAAAGTTCAGAAAATTCAGCGGTCAGTTGTTCCTTTGCTATGGTTTATGGTACGGTATCGGCAGAACAATTTTTGAAGGATTAAGAACAGACAGTCTTTATATTGCAAACACAACAATCAGAGTTTCTCAGGCTCTTTCAATGACGATTGTGCTTGTTTGCGGAGTTTTGCTGGCAGTTTTGCTTCGCAAATATATCAAAAACCCCAAACCCATCGAGGGCGTGGATTTCTTCCCTGCGGGAGATAAAAAGGAATCTGAAGAAGTTGAAAAAACAGAAGAAAGCGAGGAATAAATAATGGCTGTTATTATGGACGGAAAAGCTTTGTCAATGAAACTTAAAGATTCATTGAAGGAAGAAGTTGAAAAAATTATTTCAGATGGTGTTAACCCATGCCTTGCAGTTATTATTGTGGGCGATAATCCTGCTTCAAAAGTATATGTAAATAACAAGAAAAAATCATGTGCAGAGCTTGGTATCAAATCTCTTGAATATGCTTTGCCTGAGGAAACAACAGAAGAAGAACTTCTTAAAATAATCGACGAACTCAATAAAAATGAAGAGGTTGACGGTATTCTCTGCCAGCTTCCTTTGCCGAAACATATTACTGAAAAGAATGTTATCAATTCTATTCTGCCCCGGAAAGACGTTGACGCTTTCCACCCTGAAAACGTGGGCCATATCATGATAGGTGACTACGCTTTTCTTCCCTGCACACCTGCAGGTGTTATGGAAATTCTGAAAGAATATCAGATTGATGTAGCAGGCAAAAACTGCGTTGTGGTAGGCAGAAGCAATATCGTAGGCAAACCCATGACAATGCTTCTTCTCAAAGAAAATGCAACTGTCACAGTCTGTCATTCAAGAACAAAAGACCTTGCATCATTCACGAAAAATGCAGACATTCTCGTAAGTGCAGTTGGTAAACCCAATCTTATCACTGCAGATATGGTAAAAGAAAATGCAGTTGTGATTGACGTCGCAATTAACAGATTAGAAAACGGAAAACTCTGTGGTGACGTTGATTTTGAAAATGTTAAAGACAAAACATCTTTCATCACTCCTGTCCCCGGTGGCGTAGGACCTATGACAATCGCAACACTTATGAAAAACACAGTAACTGCTGCAAAAGAGAGACTCAATAAAACAAAATAAAATTAAAAAAATGCTTGACAATCGCATATCGCGATGATATAATATTTAAGCCGCATACCTCGGGTTCCCAAAGTTGGTGCGTCCACACCCGCAGTTTATCGTAACTGGAAGAGGGTAGCGAGACTATTATGAAAGAGGTTGAAGAAACCAATGTACGCAATTATCGTAACCGGCGGAAAGCAGTACAAAGTAGCAGCAGGCGACACTCTCTACATTGAAAAGCTTGACGTTGAAGCAGACTCCGAGATTACCTTTGACAAGGTTATCGCAGTAGGAAAAGAAGATGGCATCGTTGTTGGCGCTCCTTTCGTTGAAGGTGCAACAGTAACAGCAAAAGCTATCAAAAACGGCAAAGCAAAGAAAGTGGTAGTTTTCACTTACAAGTCAAAGAAGAACGAGAAGAGAAAGAAAGGCCACAGACAGCCCTATACAAAGGTTGAAATTGCAGCCATCAACGCGTAAGTCTTAAATGATTACCGTTAAATTTTTTACCGAACGCGGAAAACTTCAGGGCTTCGAAGTGAAAGGTCATTCAGGACTTGCAGAAAGAGGTAACGATATTCTTTGTGCCGCAGTTTCGTCTGCTTGTTACATGACAGTCAATACTTTAACAGAAGTGTTAAAGGCTGACGTTAATGTAAAGTTGAATGAAGACGGCTATATGAAAGCAGTTATTTCAGATGCCACTGTTGAAGCGGAAAATCTTCTTAAAGGTTTTCAGATTCATATCACCGCGTTGGCAAAGGATTACCGAAAAAATCTCAAAGTAATTTATGGAGGTGCAAAAAATGCTTAAAATTAACATTCAGTTATTTGCTCATAAAAAAGGTATGGGTTCAACACGTAACGGCCGTGACTCAGAATCAAAGAGACTCGGTGTTAAGAGAGCTGACGGACAGTTCGTTCTTGCAGGTAACATCCTCGTAAGACAGCGTGGTACACACATCCATCCCGGCACAAACGTTGGTAAAGGTAAAGACGATACACTCTTTGCTCTCACAGACGGTGTTGTAAGATTTGAAAGAGTAGGTAAAGACCGTAAAAGAGTCAGCATCTACGCAGAGCAGTAATTTAATATTGCAAGCATTAAAAGCTGTTTCGTGAAAACGAAACAGCTTTTTCATTTCTTTGGAGAGAATAAGGTGTCATTTCCAAAACGCAGTAACACCTTTTTCGGTTTTTCATATAATGTAGTGTAAGGTGAGAGAAACTCACCTCAGACTGAAAGGAGGAACCAAAATGTGTAACACATTCTTCGGTGGCAACAACTGGTGGATTATCATTCTTATTCTCGTTCTCTTCTGCGGAGATAACAACTCTTACGGTTATTCAT
>JAZSFV010000254.1:0-3427 GCA_045532395.1 Acutalibacteraceae bacterium | reverse complement strand
TCACAGAACGACATGGCTACGATCCGACTTGTATAAAATCTGCGGTGTTTTTTTATTGTTGGGGTGGTGTTTCGAAATCCGTAATCACTTCCGGCGGAACAGTCACTACCGGCGAGGGTGGTGCTGTGGTAGCTTCCGTGGAGTTATTTTCTTCGCCCGAAACAGTTTCACCTGTCACAAATTCCCCTGTGTAGCCTTCTTCCGTAATATATTCGCCTGATTCATTGGTTACGTATGAACCGGTTGTCTGATTGTTATATGAAGGCTCCTGATAACTGTAAAGGAACTGTTTGAGAGGATTTACACTGTTTGAAGGAATTACAATATTTGTTCTTCCGTAAATCGCTTTCTGCATGTGCTGCGCAGCACGGGCATAGTCCACAACCCAGCATGACATGCCTTTGATTGTGGCAGATGCTCTTGTGTCTTCTGTGGGGAATGTTTCCTGCTTGATAGTGTAGTTCATCCAGCCGTCAGACAAAGCCTGCTTTGCATAGTTGACGATTACGTCTTCTTTCATATTTGTTTTGATATAAGGCAGAATTGCAGTTATGGCTTTGTAAACTTCCTGGAAGTTTGCGCCCTTCATCTTGTTCACAATTGCCATGATTACGTTACGCTGGTTTGCAGTACGGCTTACATCACCGTCTGAGAAAGCATATCTGATTCGTGAATAAACAAGGGCTTCTGCACCGTTTAATTTAACTGAATCGCCTGATGAAACGGTGTATCTTGTTGTTCTGTTGATATATCCGGCAAGAGCGGGGCTTATGGGCACGTTAACACCGCCGAGAGCATCTATTACTTCCTGGAATGATTCAAAATAAACGCTTACGAAATAGTCAATGTCTATTTTGTAGTTTTTCTCAATTGTTTCAACTAAGCCTTTCTGACCGCCTGCTACACATGCAGTGTTGATTTTATCGTATCGGTCTTTGTTGTTGAAATTCATGTAAATATAGCTGTCACGCATAATGGAGCAGAGAGTTATTGTTTTTGTTGCTCTGTTGATTGATGCAACAATAAGGGCGTCTGCTCTGCCGTTTGAAGTTTCGCTTCCGTCACCGTCCTGACCTATAAGAAGAATATTGATAACATTGTCGCTATCCATAATTTCGCCACCGTTGACTGCCCATTTCTTTAAATAAGCATTAAGAGATGACGCGTCGTTTACACCGTACATTGTTTCAAAGTTTGCTTCAGGAGCCAATGACATGTCAGGGTTTATGGCATCGCCTTCATAGTAAATGCCCTTTGCAGTTTTATAAAACGCAATAAGAACACCTGACACCAGAACAATACTGATTGAAAGTATTGCTATAAGCACAGAATATATTATTTTTTTCAGTTTATTATCCCCCGCAACAGACTTGTCATAGTCTTTCATTGTCTCTTTATCATTTCTGCGTGATGCGTTGGGTTTTTCCTGATAAAAGCTGCGTGCAGAAACACGGTTGAAATTCTCTTCACCCATGTCTTCATCGCTTGTGTTCATGAATGAAAAAGCATCTTCAAGAAAACCGTCGATGTCACTGTTATCTTTATTGAAATCAACAAAGAGATCATTTCTATTATCAGAAAAATTATCTCTTTTATTCCTTTCACTCATAAAGTTGGTCACTTCCTAAACATAATCTTATAATTATATATTATCTCATATAATTTTCTCGTGTTTTTTCTTTTTTAGAACTAAATATTAAAAATATAATAAACAATTATTAAGGTTTTGTATTATATTGATTATCGTAATAAAAATTTAACAAAATAAAGGTTTTTTATAAAGCTTTTTTGGTTGACAAGGCTTTAATTATGTTGTATAATAAACTCCGTTAATACAAAAATTACCCCTGCACACGCGGAGGGAGGGAATAAGATGAGTCAGGTAAAAGTTAAAGAAAACGAGTCTTTGGACAGCGCACTCAGAAGATTTAAAAGACAGACTTCAAGAGACGGTGTTATCCAGGAAGTTCGTAAAAGAGAGCACTATGAAAAGCCTTCTGTAAAAAGAAAGAAGAAGTCAGAAGCTGCTCGTAAACGTAAGTTTAAATAAGTATTTAGAAAGGACAAGTAAATCACTTGTCCTTTTTATTTTGGAGAGATTTATATGAACACCATTGAAAAGCTTATCTGCGAATACAAAGATTTTGAATGTCTTCTGATTCAGAGCGAAGTAAACAGAAAATACCTGACGGGGTTTTCTTCTTCTGCAGGGTATCTTGTTCTGGGCAGAAACGGCTCGGCTTTTTTCACAGATTCGAGATATATTGAAGCGGCAGAAAAGGAAATCACCGCCTGCCCCGTTTACCTTTTCAAAGATTTTAAAGAAAACGTTCTGCAGTTTATAAACGACCACGGATACAGTAAAGTTCATATTGAAGCTGAAAAGACACCTGTTGCCAGACTTAACTTCCTTGTGAAAACTCTCAAGGGCAAGAAAATTTGTTCAGACGGATTGCTTGACAATAAAATCGCCCGTTTAAGGGAGATAAAAACGCAAGAGGAAATCGGCAAGATAAAAAAAGCCCAGCAAATTGCTGAAAAGGCATTTGACGATATTCTGTCTTTTATAAAAATCGGTGTGAGAGAAATCGAAATTGCTGCAAGGCTTGAAAACATTATGAGAATAAACGGCTCAAACGGTTTTTCTTTTGACACAATAGCAATTGCCGGCAAAAACACATCAAAGCCTCACGGCGTGCCTGCAGATTACAAGGTGCAGCATGGCGATTTTGTTACGATGGATTTTGGTGCAGTTTTCGATTCCTACAGAAGCGACATGACAAGGACAGTTGCCGTCGGAAGCGTAAGCAGCAAGCAGGCAGAAGTTTATAACACAGTCCTTACCGCCCAGGAAGAAGCGCTTAAAATTCTGAAAGCAGGAATTAAATGCCAGAAAGCTGACAAGGTTGCACGTGACATAATCAAAAAAGCAGGCTATGGTGAATATTTCGGACATTCTCTTGGCCACGGTGTGGGAATTGAAGTTCATGAAACGCCTAACCTTGCGCCTTTATCAAAGGCTGTTTTAAGAGAGGGAAATGTTGTGACTGTAGAACCGGGAATCTATATTCCTGAAGAATTCGGTGTGAGAATCGAAGATTTTGTTGTGATTACGGAATCAGGCTTTGAAAACCTTACTTCATCACCTAAAAATTTAATTATATTAT
This sequence comes from Acutalibacteraceae bacterium, assembly GCA_045532395.1. Lineage (GTDB taxonomy): Bacteria > Bacillota > Clostridia > Oscillospirales > Acutalibacteraceae > SIG575. The sequence continues at coordinate 260 of JAZSFV010000254.1, read as the reverse complement.
AAAAAAGACGGAGTATTCGCCGAGTTCCCATAAGGAAGTATTTCTTTAAAAAGTGAACTTTCGGCACAATAATGCGTTAAAAAACACCGATACGCGACAGCGTTATCGGTGTTTTTTGCCTTTTCTTGCACACGAAATTTCGTTTTTTAAAGTGCTACGCAGTTTCGTAGAAAAGCAAAATTGCTTGAATTGAAGCCAAAAACACAGCAAGGCTGCCGCCTTGCGAGGCTTTTGGGGATAATACAAGGAATTTTGTTCGA
>JAZSFV010000154.1:0-7011 GCA_045532395.1 Acutalibacteraceae bacterium | reverse complement strand
AGATGGTTTGTAGGCTCGTCAAGAAGCAGCAAGTTTGCACCGCTTAAAAGAAGCTTTGCAAGAGAAAGTTTTGATTTCTGACCGCCGCTTAACGCACTGACAGGAATATAAAAATCATCTTCAGAAAAGCCGAGACCTATGAGTGTCGCTCTTGCACGGCTTTTGTATGTAAGTCCCCCTGAAGACTGAAACTTTTCAGTCAGAAAACCTTGCCTTGCAATCAATTCGTCCAGGTTTCCTTCGTTTCTGTCAATTTCTTTTGAAAGGCTTTCAAGCTCATTTTCCATTTCGATGATGTCATTAAAAACTGTCATCAGTTCGCCATACATGGAAAGCTGAGAGCCTTTGCAGGCGTGCTGCTGCATATAGCCGATTACTGTGTTTTTGCCCGTAATAATATCGCCCTCAAAAGTGTCTTCTTCGCCTGTAATTATCCTGAAAAGGGTAGTTTTACCAACACCGTTGGCACCAATTAATCCCACAGCTTCGTTTTCACCGATTTCAAAGTTGCCGCCTGAAAAAAGGACAGTTTCTCCGAAACTCATATTCAGATTTGAAGCTGAAAGAACAGCCATCAGTCAACCCTCGTTTCAAGAAGTGTCATTTCACCGTTAAGTACAAATTTACCTGTGTTTGCAGGAACAAACACGCAGTCACCTGCTTTGAGAGAAACTTCGTTTTCATCGCAATTGATTGTGCCTTCGCCCTCAATACATACGAAAGAAACGAAAGATTTTTCGTCTGCTACGCCTTCGTAAGATGAGTGTGTTTTTACTTCGCAGAAGTTATAGAATTCACATTCTGAAAGAAGTTTCTTTGAATAATTTTCTGTATTTTCTTCGCCTTCAAAAGTAACAGTTTCCTGTTTGTTATAGTTAATAACTTTCAATGCTTTTTCAACATGAAGTTCTCTCTTTTTGCCGTCAGCGCCTACGCGGTCGTAGTCGTAAACCCTGAAAGTTGTGTTTGAATTCTGCTGAACTTCAACAAGGAAAATACCTTTGCATATTGCGTGCAGAGTGCCTGCTTCAATGTGGTAGCATTCGCCTTTTTTAACTTTAACGCGGTTTACTTTATCGATGAAAGTTCCGTTGTTTACGCTTTCAATAAATTCTTCTTTTGTGATGTCTGCTTTGAAGCCGTAAATAAGCTCTGCACCTTCGTCGCAGTCAGCAATATACCATGATTCTGTTTTGCCTTCTTCGCCTGCATCTTTGTCTGCAGTTTCGTCTGAAGGATGCACCTGCAAAGAAAGGTTGTCTTTTGCGTCGATAAGTTTTGTAAGAATAGGGAATTTATCAAACTTATTGCAGTTTGTTCCCATCATTTCCGCTGTAAGAACTTCGCGGAGTTCTTTGCCTGCAAACTCGCCGTTTACAACTACGCTGGGGCCATCTTTATGGCAGGAAAGAACCCATGCTTCTGCGGCGATTTCTTTGTCGGATTTAAAGCCGTATTTTTTAAGAAGTCTGTCGCCACCCCAAAGGTAATCTTTAAGGACGGAATCTAATTTGAATATGTACATTTTTATCACTCCTATCTGAAACTATATTTTACCATATACAGTAATTTTTTTCAATTAATAATTGTATTTTTGTTTGTGAATTCTGTTATATTCTTCCATTGTGGGATAGTTTTCTTCATCTTCAAAGTCAGAAATTTTATCCTCATCAAAAAATTCATCTTTCTCGTCTTCAAAATAATCGTCATAAAATTTTTTCATAAACATAACCTCCTTTGCAACATAATTATTTACATATATCTTTCAAATAATCATACTGACGTTGATTTTAATAAAAACATATGTTACAATGAAATCAATAAAAAGGAAAGGAAAATTTTTATGAAAAAAACAGTAAAATTTTTAAGTCTCTTTTTAGCACTCATTATGATGTTTTCACTTACATCTTTTGCAGCTGATGTAGAAGAAAAACCTTTTGAAAACAGCGAATTTTTCACTTACGGTGATTACACTGTACACTACAGAAGATTTTTCCCTGAAGGCGAAACAAAAGGCAGAATAATTATGCTTCATGGTTTTGTTTGTTCAACTTATTCATGGAACAACATGGCAGCAGAAATGACCGGAAGAGGATATGAATGTTTACTTATAGACCTTCCGGGCTTCGGTTACACAACAAGAGAAGATGAAAACACAAATTTTGTTCCACGCGAAACTTTAGTAAAAGAACTTGCAGAAACTATTGCTCCCATGAATGAATGGATTGTTGCAGGTCACTCAATGGGCGGTGGTGTTGCAATGAACATTGCAGTGGAAAATCCTGATATAAAAGCACTTCTCCTTTTCTGTCCTGCTCCTATAAACGAAATGCCCAAGGCTATGGAAAGTTTTATGACAGGTAAGTTCATGAGCGGTATCATGAATGCAATCACTCCCGTTATCACAAAACTTACTCCTCTTGTAAGAATGGCACTTCTTATGGCAAGCATGGACTGGGCTTTTACAAAAGATTACGATTTATCAGGCATCACTGTTCCTATGGCACTTCCAAAAACAGGCGGAAATCTTTTCAGAACATCATTCACTGCAACTGTGACTGATTTTGACAAGGTTGCAGAGCTTGATTGCCCCATTCTTCTTGTAAACGCAACAAAGGACCTTATTCTTACAGGTGCGATGAAAGAGCAGACGGCAACACTTCTTAATCCTGACGAAATGTACGAGGTTGATACAGGCCACTTCTGCATTGAAAACAGAAGCGAAGAATTAGCAGAGGTAACTGAAAACTTCCTTGATAAAAGTTTATAATCGAGAGGAAATTGTATTATGAAAAAACCCATTTATAAAACAGCTCCTTATCTTCAGAAAGTTATGACAAGATACCCCATTGACAGCGATATTAAAAAGCTGGCAGTTGCAGGGGAAGATTTGCTCTATGCTGCATCTTCAAAAGGTTTGCACAAACTTGAAAAAGGTGTATGGAGTACTGTTCTTGACGGAGAAAATATTACAACTGTTTTCACTGATAAAAACGGAAGAACTTTTGCGGCAGTGGGAAAAATTCTTTACAGTGTAAATGAAAATGAAATCGCCGTAAAACACGAATTCACGGAAGATATTACTGCTATCGGTGGTGAGACAAGGCTTTATGTTCTCACAAACAGACGTCTTATGGGTGAGTATGACGGTGAATTCATTGAGGAAAACGATACGGAAACTCCCTGCTTCTTCCTTGATGAAAAGAATGGCAGAGTGTGCCTTGGCAACAATGAAACTCTTACACGACTTGAGGGCAAAAGAAAAACTATGAGAATGATTACTCCTGAGTTTTCTCCTATGCCTGAACTGAACATAAAAACGATTGCTTTTGATAAAATCGGTTATCTCTGGGTAGGTGCAGAGGAAGGTCTTTATATTTACGATTATAAAGACGGTTGGTATAACAGAAACCAGATTGGTGTTCTCCCCGGTGAAAGAATTAATGATATTTCTTTTATTGACAATGGTGATGTGCTTCTTGGTACAGAGGCGGGTGCAGTTCTTCTTTCAAAGGGTAGTGCAAAATATCTGCCTGCAACAAGATATGCATTTTCATCTGAAGTTACTGCTGTTTGTGAATATAACGGAGTTTTCTACACAGGCTCACAGGGCGGCGTTATAAAAATCGAGCAGAAAGAAATGACTCTCGAAGAAAAAGCATGGGAGCATTTCAAAGTTACTGAAAAATACTTCCCTCGTAAACTTGGTTTCATTACAGGTGCAGACAACGTTAAAAACGGTGATATTTCTACAGCGACATGCTCGCATATTACAGATAATGACGGTCTCTGGACACATACATATCTTGCGGCACTTTGCTTGTGCTATGCCGTAACTAAAGATGAAGAAGTTCTGAAAGCCGCAAAAAGAACGAAAGATGCGATGCTTTTCTTAACACGTGCTCCTGAAATAAAAGGCTTTACTGCAAGAGCAGTAAGATTCCCTGATGAACCTACATGGGGAAAGGGAATTGATGAAAACAAAATCGGTGAAGAATGGCACCGCTCATCAGATGGTACTTACGAATGGCTTGGCGACACTTCTTCAGACGAAATGACAGGCCATTATATGGGCTTCCTGCTTTATTATAATCTTGTAGCAGATGAAAAAGAAAAGGAAGAAATAAGAGAAGCTGTATGCAATATCACAGACCATATTTTAGAGCATGACGGATATCTTTACGATTGCGATAATCTTCCTACAACATGGGCTTGCTGGAACGAAAACGCTCTTAATCACGACAGTATGTGGATGTGGGAAAACGGTGTAAACTCTCTGCAGATGTTAGGCTTCCTTAAAATTTCTCATCATATGTCAGGTGATGAAAAATATCTTAAAAAATACCGCGATTTAATCGAAAATCATCATTTCCTTATTAACGCGGCATATCATAAAAAAGAAGATGGTCACACATGCCACATTGACGATTATCTTTCAATGTGTAACACATTCCCGTATCTTATGGTGGAAGATGACCCTGCAATAAGAAGTTACATTTTAATGGGACTCAAGCATCATTTTGAATATGAAAGAATTGAAGGCAATCCTTATTACAACTTTATTTATGGTGCATTTACAGGCGACGTATGCGACCTTGATTATAACGTAAAAGTTCTTCAGGATTATCCGTTAAGCCTTATAGACTATAAGATGATAAACAGTACTCGCAAAAACGTGGTTATGTCAGACGAGAGTGTACGTTGGGGCGGAAAAGTAAAACCCCTTGTACCATTCGCATGGGATGAAAGAAAGTTTTCAGTTTTAGGCTCAAGACCTTATCATATTGATGCAGGAAATGAAAGCCAGGCTGTTCCCGGATATTCATATATGCTTATGTATTGGTTTGCACGTTATATGGGAATGATAGAGTAATTTTATGCTGTCACTGATGTGAACTGTCGGTAAATTATCATCACCTTACCCATAGTAAGTTTTTATATCAAAGGCAGATTTAAATAAAATACTTGACTAAAATAAAAGCGGGTGATATACTTTTAAAGTAATCACCCGCACTTATTTACTTTTTACTTCATATATGGGGGCGTAGCTCAGCTGGGAGAGCGCTTGAATGGCATTCAAGAGGTCAAGAGTTCGATCCTCTCCGTCTCCACCAGAAAATCCGTACACAGTTGTGTGCGGATTTTTTCTTTTAATTATTTTTTTACCCGCTTTAAGAGTGGGTGTTTTTATTCCCGTTTGTTGTTTTTGGATTTTCTTGAAATGCTTTCACACTTATGATATAATCACATCAACACATAAAAATTTGTCGAATTCAGTTTGTATTTTGGCAAATCAACAACCAAGAAATTTATATAAAATATCACAGAAATCGAAAGGTGAAAATATGGAAAAACATGACACATTGCAAATCCTTTTTATCAGACACGCTGAAACAAATTATAGTGATATCGGAGACCGCGACCCAAGCGATGGCGAGCTTACCGCAAAAGGTGAACAGCAGTGCATTGAATTAGGCGAAAAACTTAAAGATTTGCCGATAGATGCATATATTACAAGTTCTTTGTTGCGAAGCTTTAAAACGGCTGTGGGCGTTTGCAATGCAAAGTCCGACAAGCCTTTGCTTGAAATCAGCGCAGAGCTTGTGGAATGCGGATGTACCCCAGGTTATTACGGTTGCAGTGAAGAATATCTCCAGCGATATTACAAAAACACAAAAATGTGCAAAAAACTCTATGGTACCGAGAATTATGAATTTGGCTGTGAAGATTTTGAGGATAATATTATCCGTGCAGAAAAAGTAATTTCGTACATTAAAGACAGATTTTCTTTTGGTGAGCGTGTTGCGGTTTTCAGCCACCACGGATTTCTTGAATATCTTATTCCCACAGCTTTAGGGGTTAAGCCCCATGTTTTCAGATTTTCTCTTGATAATATTTCAATCTCCGTTGTTGAATTTTGTCGTGACGGCAACGCGGTGCTTCGCTGTGTTAACAAATAGAACAAAACTTTGTTTGTTGAAATGTTTATAAACTTGGATATAATGTGTAAAATTTGAAGAGCAGAGGATTTAAGATAATGGATTTAACAGGTTACACGATGGATTTAGGGGATTTAATAAACAGATATACAATTCTGATTTTTGTCAAAACAGTGTTAATAGTTTTAACAATATTTTTACTTTGGTTTTTGCCATATGTTGGAGAAAAAATGAAAAAAAGACGCGACAAACACAAAACCAAGAGGAAAGTCAGGTTAGAAAAAGAGGCGAAGAGAAATAATCGTATCTGTCAAATCGTGGGTTCCGTTTTATTAGTTGTGGTAGGAATATTATTTATAAAAGGTGATGTTAAAACACTGACAGCTTTAAATGCGGATGAAAGTCAGAATTCTCTTGCAATTTATGAAGGTGATGCGAGGTTATTGCGCTCATATTATTATAGAAATGCTAATGTGTTTTATGATTTAATTGTTGATTCGCGTTCGGTTGTTTTTGAAGGCAGTAATGAAATATACCATGTTGATATGTCAAAGACAAATGAGAGTTGGATTGCAGATTCGGGAGAGTTTTACGGAAAAATTACTTATGGAGAAAACAGTAAATTTATCTTAAAAATAGAATAAAACATAAATGCACGCTATTATAGGGTGCATTTTTGCGTGTATTGGGAGAGCGCTTGAATGGCATAGGGGAGGTCAAGAGTTCTATCCAGACCGTTACCACCAAAAAACTCCGTACACATCTATGTACGGAGTTTTTGTTTTATAATATTACCCGATTTCAATTTTAAAGCAGACAGGCAGGTCGTTTCTGAATTCGTGTTTAAGATTAATTTTAAGGGCTTCTTCGTCTCTTGTGAATTCGATTTTTTCATCGCTTCCTAAAAGCTCTACGTTTTCGATTAAATAATCGTGGTTGCCGTGTTTTCGGAGTGTTTTTATTTCCGCAACAGATGACGGGCGCATCTGGAAAGCATAAAGGAAACCGTTTTTATATGTAAATCTGAAATCCTTGCTTGTGAAAGCTTTTTCGTCACCGTCCTGGAAATATC
>JAZSFV010000011.1:0-9975 GCA_045532395.1 Acutalibacteraceae bacterium | reverse complement strand
GTAGCTCTTATGGTCAAAAAATATCTTGACGCCAACCCGGTAAAATATTGATTATTAAAAAAGAGGTAAAAAATGATTGACTTTATTAATGTCTCAAAGAGGTATGACAACGGTACTCAGGCACTAAAAAATGTCAATATCCATATTGAACAAGGCGAATTTGTGTTTGTCGTCGGTTCTTCAGGTGCCGGCAAAAGTACCTTCCTGAAAATCCTCATGAGAGAAGAAGTTCCCTCAAGCGGTACTGTTATCGTAAACGGCAGAACTTTAAACGACCTTAAAAAACGTGAAATACCTTATTTCAGACGTGATTTGGGTATCGTTTTCCAGGATTTCAGGCTTATCCCCAACATGACAGTTTACGAAAATATTGCTTTTGCTATGCGTGTTATCGGCGCAAGAGAGTCCGAAATCCGCAAGAAAGTTCCTTTCATAATCACACGAGTAGGTCTTTCAAACAAAGCAAGATGTTTCCCCAATGAACTTTCAGGCGGTGAGCAGCAGAGAGTTGCTCTTGCCCGTGCTCTCGTAAATGACGCAAAGGTTATTGTAGCGGACGAGCCCACAGGCAATATCGACCCCACAATGGCTTTTGAAATTGTTGATTTGCTTAAAGACATCAACGAAAAAGGCACAACGGTCATCATGGTTACTCATGAGCATGACCTTGTAAGACAGTTTGAAAAACGTGTTATCACTCTCGATGGCGGTAACGTTATTTCAGACGGTGGCTTGGAAGACAGCCCCCTTGTTAAAAAATACGAAAAAACTTACAACGACAAGGGAGACAAAAAATTTCTCCGTCGTATGCGTAAAAAATCATCCGAGGCTTATTATCCCGATGAAGACAGCGTAGAAGACTTAAGCAGATTCATGGAAACAATGACTTCAGAGGAAGAAGCCGGCCATACAAACGAAATCGACGTTGACGAGATTTATAACAATCTCGAAAACAATAAATATTCAGTTTACCTCGACGAAAACAACGAAAACGGAGGTGCTGAATAATGGCTAAAGACAGAAAACGCGGAGGCTCTCTCGCGTACCTTACAAAAGAAGGTATCAAAAACGTGTGGCTCAACAGACTGATGTCTGTGGCATCAATTTCTGTTTTGCTTGCATGTCTTGTTATGATGGGCATAGCATATATGCTTGTTGTAAACATGGAATCTGTTATTTCCGAAATCGAAGCCGCAAACGTAATCATGGCTTTCATCGACGACGGAGCAGATGATGAAACAATCAGAAACGTTGAAAAAAATCTTATGATGATTGACAACGTAAAGAAATGCGAATTTGTTTCAAAAGAAGAAGCATTCCAGAAGCAGATTGAAAATATCGGCGAAGATAAAAAAGTTATCTTTGAAGGAATGGAAAACCCGTTACCCGACGCATACAGAGTTGAGCTTAAAGACCTTAAACAGTTTGACTCAACCCTTGAACAAATCAGAAACGTGGAAAACATTCAGGCAATTCAGGAAAATAAAGACCTTTCATTGCAGGTAGCAAAAATCAGAGAAACAGTCACCTTCATCAGCGTAGGCGTTATCCTGATTCTTCTTGTGGTTTCGCTCTTTATTATTTCCAACACAATCAAGATTACAATGTTCTCACGTCGTCTTGAAATCAAGATTATGAAATCCGTTGGTGCAACAGCATGGTTTATCCGTTGGCCGTTTATGGTTGAGGGTATGCTTTTAGGTATCATTGCAGGCGGATTGTCGCTTGGTCTTGTCTGGGGCGTTTACGAGCTTGTTGCCAGATCGATAGGTGACAGCTTAGGCTTCATTATGAGCAACGGTCCCGTTCAGTTCACAGACCACGTAATCTTCCTTCTTATTGCTTTCATTGCAGTAGGTATTGTTACAGGTGCATTCGGTAGTGCGGTATCTATAGGAAAATATCTTAAAGAACAGGAGTATGACCCGGATGAAGAATAGTTTATTCAAACTGGTAGCGGTGTTGCTGTCACTTACAGTAGTTTTCAACCTCGCTTTCTCTTTTTCATTCACTGCTTCTGCCGCACCCACAAAAAATGAACTTGAAGATAAAATTGCAAACATTCAGGCAGAAAGAGAAAGGCAGCAGGCTCTTCTTAATTCGCTCAAAGGTGATATAACAAAGCAGGAACAGTACGTTATCGAACTTTACAAACAGATTGACACATTGCAGGTTGAAATTGACCTTTATCAGGAAAAAATCGATGCTCTCAATGTGGAAGTTGATAAAATCAACGAAAAAATTGACGCAAAGAATTTAGAAATTCAGAAAGTTCAGGATAAAATTGACGTTAAGGAAGAAGAAATTCAGGCGGTCAGAGACCAGCTTGCAGTAAGACTCAAAGCAGTTTACATGGCAGGCTCAGGCTCAACGCTGGAGCTTCTTTTAAGCGCGGACAACCTTTCAAATTATCTTGTAACAAGCGAAATGCTTAAAAGAATTTCTGATAACGACAGAAAGATTATCGAATCTCTCATGTCAAAAATCGACGAGATGTTAGTTCTTCAGAACGCTTTGAAGGAGCAGAGAAAAGAACTCGATGCTGAAAAATCAAAGCTTGTGGAAAAAAGAACTGAAATTGAAAAAGAGCAGAAAGTTTTCACAGACAGACAAGACGAAATCTCTATGAAATACAAAGAGGCAAATGCTGCTTTGCAGAAGCTTGATAAACAGAGTCAGGCTTACAAAAACCAGATTCAGCTTCTTGACAGGCAGGAACAACAGCTCGAAAACCAGATTAAAGACATCATCAATCAGTCAAAGCCCTCAGGCGGCAACTTCACTCCGCCCACGTCAAACCCCAAAGGCTATATAAACCCCGTGCCTTATGCAGACCGTTATGTCTCATCACCCTACGGTATGAGAATACATCCCATATCAGGCCAGCAGAAAATGCATACCGGTGTTGATATTTCATGCGGCGGTGCAGGCGGACAGACAGGACCTTTCACAAAGCAGATTGTGGCTGCAAAATCAGGTACTGTTTCTTATGCGGGCTGGGTTTCAGGCTACGGCAACACAGTTATGATTACTCATAGCGACGGCTACCTTACACTTTACGCTCATAACTATACATTGAACGTTTCAGTAGGTCAGCAGGTCAGTCAGGGCCAGCAGATTGCGATTATGGGCACAACGGGCAACTCAACAGGCGCTCATTGCCACTTCGAAATCCGCGATGGCATGTGGGGCAACACTTATAACCCCTCACAATATATCTGATAATAAATTAAAGCGTTGTATCGTTAAGATACAACGCTTTTTTTACGTTGTTGTCATAAACTCTGGATGAAATTTCAATTTCACTATATTTTTTTAATGCCGTTGATGAAAAAATACTTTCAGAAAAAATTTTAAGCCCCTCAGATTCGAGGGGCTTGATTTTTATCTTATTTATATGTCACGTTTGCAAATTCGTCCTGCTCAAACATAAGCTTACTGTGCTTTGATGATGAGAAATTGCTGAAGTTTGCGTTTTCAACTGTCACATCTATGGTGTTTGTTTCGTTAGCGGCATAGAATTTTGATTTCATCGCTGCATTGTATCTGATGTTTCTGAACACAATGTTTTTTGCAGTGAAGTTGTTAATCGGCACTGTGTCCATATCGCCGATTTCTTCCGTAAATATGATACATGCCATTGCACGTCCGTCATCGCGGAAAATCTCGATGTTGTCAAATGTCACGCCGTCAATACTGCCTTCTGCAAGCTCGATAATAACTGCAAGTGATGCAATACGGTTGTTGTTCCACGTTGCGTCACGGCAGATAACTGCGCTGTCTTTGAATGTGATATTCTTGATAGGTCTGTTTACTTCGCCGTGTATGCCGTAGCATCTTGCTTTACCGCCCCATGCAACGCAGTCAGAGAATGTAATGTTTTCGCTGGGATGCCCGTCAGGAGCGCCGAGAGCCTTAACGTCAAAAAGGTCGTCACCGCTGCGTGCAAAGCACCTTTCGATTGTGCCGTCAGATGAGTTGCAGATTGCAAATGCGTCAGAATTCTGTCTGTAGCCGAAAATGTCAACATCCTTGATTGAGAAACCGTCGCAGCGGTACATGATAAATGACCATTCAGGTGAGTTTACAATTTTCATTCCCTCAACCTCAATGTTTTTGCAGTCAGTAAACACAAGCCCTCTGCGTTCACGTCTGTCAAGGTGAGATAAATCCAGCACACCTTTGCCGACAAATTTGATGTTGTCGCATTTATAGAAGTTCACAAAAGGACGTCTTGTCAGAGCGAATGCGTTGTCCTGAGCGGCACCCGGCTCAATGCAGTTGTCTTCATCCGCCTCACTCATAATGTCAAACACATGCTCTGCAAGCACATAAGCGCCCTGCTTAAGGTAAACCACAAAATTTTCTTTTCCGCCGAAATGTGCAAAGGGAGTTTTAACGAGGCCTTTTTCAACAACGTATACGTTTTCTTCGCCGTACTGCTCTCTGTAGGCTGCAATTTCTGCTTCTTCGTCAACTCTTTCTCGGACATACAGAGTATATGCGCATTTCTGTGAAGCATTGTTGAAAAGGAAAGTATAAATGCCGAATCCGTTGATGCTTGCAGTCATAACGCCATCTGAACATTTTGCTCTGACGCCCATCTTTTCAGGCAGACAGATTGCGTTTCTGATTTTGAAATCTTTTGAATAAAGTTCAATGTTAAAGGTGAATTCTTCACCCTCGTCAAGATAAATTTCAGAGAATGAGTGGAGCTCGCCCTCCTGTGTTTCACCCACAAAAACTGTTGCAGCGTAAACGGGAATGTCTCTGCTTCCGATTTTTGCTGTGTAATATGGAGAAACAATCACGCCGTTTATATCGTCATATCCCTGCGGACCGACATAAGGCGGTTTGTTGTCATCTGCACGTGATGTAACTTCTTCTTCGGTAAGTCCCCATTCTTCAAGAGTTTTGACTGCTTCGTGGGGGTATTCCAACACGTCAAAATCAAGGCTTTCACTTGGCGGAACAATAACCGCAGGTGAAAAAAGTGATGTAAAGAAAATCGAAATCGCCATAATGGCATTAAATAAAAATCTGAAAAAATCTTTCATTTGAAAAACTCCGTTTCTGAAAAAATATAGATTTTGTTAATATTTACTTTTGATTAACGGCTTATAGAAAACAGGTTTCTTTTCTCCTGCGTTTACCATTTCACGTGAAAGCAAATCTCTCATTTCCCTGATGATGTGAGAATATTTTTTGTTTTTTATCAGATTCACTTTTTCGTGGGGGTCGTTTTCCAGGTCGTAAAGAAAATCGTCATGGTAAGCAGATGATTTGTGCTGCATCATGCCGGAGCCGATTGCACGTGCAGAATATTTCCATTTTTTTGTGCGGACTGCTCTGCCAATCTGGGACTCGCTTATCTGCACAAAAACGCAGTCTCTTTCGGGCACGTCATCTGTCTTAACGGGGAGAATGTTGCCCGAATATGAATCAGGCACAGGTATATCCGCAAGGTTAAGAAGCGTGGGCGGAATGTCAATAAGGCTTACTAAAGAGTCGATAACCTTTTTTCTTTCCACCGCACCGCCGCCGATAACAAGGGGAGTGTGTATTGACGAATCGTGGCATGAGCGTTTGTATTCAACGTTTCTTGTTTTGAAATGGCAACCGTGGTCGCTTGTGTAAACGATAACCGTGTTGTCGTAAATTCCTTTTTCCTTAAGTGTCCGGATAAGTCTGCCCACGTTTTTATCAAGCGAATCAATAGCCGCAAGGTAGTCAGGGTATTCTTCCTTGTAGTTGCCTTTCAGGAAAGTAAGGTCACGGGGCAGGGGATAGTCCTTGTACTTTTCTATAGTTTCTTTTGGCCCTTCGAAATGACCGTGGTCGTTCTGGTGGTGAGGCTCAAGCTGGGAGATAAACATAAAAAAGGGCTTTTCGTTATTGTGGCTTTCAATATATTCCAGAGCAAAATCGTTTATGCAGTCTGCTCTGTAGCCCTTGAAATCAATTTTGTTTCCGTCTTCGTCAAAAACATAGCCGTCGTAGCCGTGGGAAGTAAATTCAAGCACGTCTGCTGCTCTCCAGTATTTATAACCGCCCTGCTTTTCTTTGGGCACGGCAGTTTTTTCGCAATGAAATCCTCTGCCTGGGTAACGGTCAGATGCTAAATGCCACTTGCCGATATAGGCGGTGTCGTAGCCGTTTTCGTTGAAATAATCTGCCATTGTTTTTGTGTCTTCTTCCAAAGGAATGCCGTTCCAGTAGCACTCGTTTTCGGTTGCATATTGCCCCGTCTGCAAGCAGGCTCTTGCAGGACCGCACACGGGCTGGCAGGTGTAGCAGTTTTCAAAAAACAAGCCTTCTTCGCCTAATTCCCACACGTTGGGCATAATTTCTTCATTCAGTGTGTCCCATCGTTGCTGGTCGGAAAAATAGAATATAATATTGGGCTTCATGTTTCCACCTCGTCATTTTGATGAATTAATTATATCACGTTTTCCTGAGTTATACAACGGATTTTTTCTTTCTTGAAAACCGCTTTTCCTTATGGTATAATCTGTCTGTGGAGGTGGTTTCCGTGAAATCATCAGCTGATGTTATAAACAAAGAAAATAAAGAACTTTCAAGGCTTAAAAAGGCTCAGGCGAAAGGTAGCGGCGGCAAATACTTTTTTGTGTTGCTTGTGCTTATTGCTATTGTCAATATCCTTGACGAAGTAACCAGCAACCTTACAGTCACCGTCCAGTCATCTTTCGTGACGGAATTTTTCGTAAACAATCCCTTTATGGGCAAATTCTACACTTACGAAGACGGTCTTGCTTTCCATTCTACCATAAGTGTGCTTACTTATGTTTTTGGAATTATAACTCCTTTCTACAAAGCCCTTGCAGATAAATGGGGAAGAAAACCATTGTTTGTCCTTTCAACTCTCGGCATGGCAACGGGACTTCTTGTAATCCATCTTTCTTCAAGCTACATAATGTTTTTAGCAGGCTTTGCAATTATCAGTTTCTTCATGGGCCACGATGTCCAGATTATCTATATTCTTGAAGAAGCCCCTGATAAACACAGAGCGAAAATCTACAGCTTCCTTAAAAGCTTCGGCATTTTAGGCGTTATTCTTATCCCCACACTGCGCGATATGCTCATGGGTGACGACCCTACAAAATGGCGTGAAATTTTCCTTGTGCCGTCGCTTATCGGCTTTTTTGCAGTTTTGCTTGTTATCCTTTTTGCAAAAGATACAAAGGTTTTTGTGAGTGAGAGAATTGCATATCTTTCCCGCCCTTACGAAGAAAGACAAGCGGAAAAACTGGCATCCAAAGAAAAGAAACAAGCCCAGAGAAACCAGTCAGGCGTCTTTAACGGCGTGAAATATATTTTCTCAAATAAGGACACAAAAAGCCTTATCATTTCCCACATTATTTTCGATGCGGCCATGCCTGCAATTGCTCTTTACTTTGAGTCTTCAATGCACAGAGCAGGAATGAGCACATCAGCTATCACAAAAGCACTGTTTATGGTGCCTGTAATCTATGCTTCAATCACTTTCCTTTCAGGCTTTATTGCAGACAAAGCGGGCAGAAAAGTGACAGTCACTTTGTTTTCAACCACCTGCGTTGCAGGCTACGTCCTTTTTGTAGCAGGCATTCTTCTTGGCTGGAATCCTTATCTTGTAGGCTCTTTTGCAGGGCTTTACCAGGGCTCTTACTGGATAGGAAGAGACTATATGAATGTTATGATGACAGAAAAAGTGCCTACAGATATCCGCGCATCTGTTGTGGGCGCAGAAGGTCTTCTTGTTATCGTCGGCCTTGCTTTAGGCTACGGAATCACAATTGTGGGCATGACAATTATGCCCATCTGGTGGGCTTGCCTTGCAGTCTCAATTCCTGCAGTTTCCGTAGCGGCAGTCATGTTTGCACGCAATGTTAAAGAAACAAAGGGCGCAAACCTTAAAGATATATGAGAGTGGGGTAGAATTTTGATTAAACCCGGTTCAAAAAAAGATGTTTTTCTTTTAATACTCATGTTTATCACGGCAGTGGGAATTACCGTGGCAGGCGTTTATTATAAGCAGAAATTTTTCCTTTACATGCCCTTGTATATTTCTCTTGTCATCGGTCTTCTCCAGTCAAAGGTGAGCAGATACAGTTGTCTTCTGGGAAGTGCAAACTCAATCCTTTACGGTATAGTTTATTTCTATTATAAAATCTATGCTTCTGCAATTTCAGCAGTGTTTTTCTCGTTTCCCATACAACTTATCACCTTTATCCGTTGGAATAAAAACAAAAGGGGAAACTCAACAAAACTCAATAAACTCAGACCGAAGCACAGGCTTCTTCTGCTTGCAGGGTATGTTGTGGCACTTATTCTGATGTGGTTTCTGCTTCCCCTTATCGGCTCTGAATATGTTTTTCTCGACAGTGCAACAAATCTTCTGGGAATAATAATTTATTTCCTTACAATGTTTGCATTTGTTGAATACACTGCATGCATGCTTGTAAACGGTCTTATTACCATATCCCTTTACATCACAATGCTTGAAAATTCTCCCGATATATTGACCCATCTTATATTCTCTGTGTATTCATTTATCTGCATTTCATTTGCATTCTTTGAAGCGAGAAAACTTTATAAACTTCAGCAGAAAGAAGAATCAGCATAAAATAAAAAATCCCGCAGTACATCAACGCTCGGCGTTGGTGTACTGCGGGAACTTTTTTATACTTTAGTTAACTGTTTCTTTTGCGTCGTGAAGCTCGTTGTTCATCTTTTCAACAGTTTTCTTGTCAAGGTTATATACGAATGTAAGGCTTATAAACATTAAAACTGCGCTGAATAAATAAAGTCCTGCAACAAGCCAGCACATGTTTTTTGCAGTTTCTGCGCTCTGTCCTTCTGTGCCGAGTTTTGAAACGTAGCCGAGAAGTCCCATAACTACCAACACAATTGACGGACCAACGCCCTGTGCAAGTTTTCTGAAAAATGAATGGAGCGAATAAACTGTGCCTTCTTGTCTTTCGCCTGTTCTCCACTCGTTGTAGTCAATAGCATCTGCCATAAGTGCCCATGAAACGCAGGTGTAAATGCTGAAACCTACGCCGTAAATTGTGAGTGAAATAATATAAACTATAAGGGCGATTGTCTTGTTGGGTATAAGCGGGAACACAAACATCAGAAGACCGCCGATAACAGAAATAATTGAGCCTGCAGATGCAGCTTCTTTTTTGCCGTATTTTGCAACAATATTTTTGATGAAAGGCAGGAAGAAAAGAAGAGGAATGAAGCCGATAACAGTAACAACACCTGAAAGGCTTGCCTTGCCGAAATAAATTGCAAACATAACTGAAGTTGCAGTTGTTGCTGACTGCATGCCTAAAAACATACCCATTGCCGCAATTGTAGCGCCAAGTGCTGCACGGTTTTTGAAGAAGTTTACGAATGCTTTGAAAATGTTGAACTTTTCGCCTTCGTTGATTTTTACAGAGTTATCGGGCACGCGTAATGTTATTTTTTTAATCATAAACATAAATGCAACAAAGCCCAGAACGCCCATTATAAGAGCCGCAAAGAACACACGGTTGCCGAGGAGTGTTTCAACCTGCACGCCTGTTTCAGGGTTGATTACGGGGTTGCCGTTTGCGTCAACTTCCTTTTTCCAGATAATCATGGGAAGAACAACCATGGGAACGATATTGCCGAACATTGAGCCTACAGAACGCCATGTTGAAAGCTGTGCTCTTTCGCCGCTGTCTTCAGTGATAAGAGAAAGCATTGAGCCGTAAGGCACGTTTGCAACTGTGTAGCAAGCGTCCCAGATTATATATCCGCCGATGAAAACAAGTGTCTTGATTGCAAGGCTTGCGTTAGGTACGGGGATAAACACAAGTGAGCCTGCAACAAGAAGCCCTATTGCACCGATTAAAATATATGTTTTGAATTTGCCCATTCTGTACTTTCTTTTGTCTGCGTCAATGATTGAGCCGATAATCGGGTCGTTGATTGCGTCCCATATCT
>JAZSFV010000009.1:0-2622 GCA_045532395.1 Acutalibacteraceae bacterium | reverse complement strand
TTGCAAAACTTGCTAAAAAATACAATAAAAAAGTTATTGCTTTTTCAGGCGTTATAGGAAGCGAAGCAGAAATATGTAACCGATACGGAATTGATGCTTACTTCCCTATTATTAGAAAAATAACGACAGAGGAAGAAGCCTTAAACCCTGAAAATGCCTACAAAAATCTTTACGATACTGCATTACAGGTTTTCAGATTATTAAAATAAAGGAGTGTTTTTATGTCAGCAATATTCAATAAAATTTCAGCAATTTTTATGTCAATCTTTACGGCAATCACCCTTTTGCCGACTAATATTGTCAACATCATTACAAGCGATGAAGGTTTAATCGAAAAAATAGGCTTCTCATCATATAATGAACAAGCAGAAAAATTCTGCGAAATTCCTGCTCTTGATACTGAATTTGTACCGCAAGGGCTTGCATATAGTGATTATCTTGATAAAGTGCTTGTATGCGGATATATGAATGATGGGCAGGCATCACGAATCTACGTAATTAACCCTGATGATTCAACAACAGAAAAGTATATAACACTTGTTGAGACAAATGGAGAAGAATACACCGGTCACTGTGGCGGTATTGCAACTTATGAAAAAAATGCATGGGTGGTTTCAGGCAGTTATGCCCGCAGATTGTCCCTTGACTCAGTAATCGGTTCTGAAAACGGCAGCAGTTTAAAATTTATAGATAAATTCAACACAGGCACAAGAGCATCTTATGCAAACGTATCAAACGGTATTTTATGGATTGGCGAATACCACAAAAACGGAAAGACATATGTGACAGAAGACAGTCATCACATTACTTCGCCAGATGGTGAAAAAATGTCCGCTTGGACCTGCGGATATATTCTTGATAAAAATAATCCTCAGGGATTTGATTATGACGGAAAATCAAAAGAAATTGTTGCACCTGATTATATTCTCGAAACTGAATCAATGTGTCAGGGTTTCATGCAACTTCCTGACGGCAGGTTTGTAACAAGCATTTCAGGTGCAATTACTAAGTCAGAAATCAATACATATGAAAATGTTCTAAATAATGAAGCTGATACTACAGTAAATGTATCAGGAAAAGATGTAAAATTATGGTTTCTTGATTCAACAAAACAACTTTCTTCATTAAATGCACTGCCCCGCTCAGAAGGAATTGATATTTATAATAACAAACTTATTGTACTATATGAATCAGGTTGTAAAAAGCTTTTCGCCTCACAGATTGTAAGCACTAAATTTATATGGAGTGTTAACGTATAATTACTTGATTTAAAGCAACAATTATGATATTATAATTAAAAATGTTTAAGGATGAATCAAATGAAAGTTCTTGAATCAGGCGAAAATTATCTTGAAACTATTCTCATGCTTAATAAACAGAATAACAATGAAACAAGAGCAATTGATGTGTGTAATGCTCTTGGTTTTTCAAAACCTACAGTCAGTGTTATGTTAAAACATCTGCGTGAAAACGGTTATGTTTCAGTTAATGAAAAAGGGTTTCTTGACCTGACAGCGAAAGGTCAGGAAATTGCAGTTAAAGTTTATGAAAGGCATAATTTAATTGCAGAATTGTTAATTACAATTGGTGTCAGCCATGAAACCGCACTTAAAGATGCCTGCAAAATTGAGCACGATATCAGCGATGAAACATTTGAAAAATTAAAAACACTTCTTCAGAAGTTAAAATAACAACAAAAACCCACAGAGCTACTCTGTGGGTGATTTTTTTAGTCATATAATTTTGCGAGCCCGCCTTCAGATGTTTCCTTATAAGTTCTTGAAATATCCCGACCTGTTTCATACATTGTTTTTATCACAAGGTCAAGAGAAATTTTTCTTGAGTCACTTAAAAAGTTAGCAAGATTAACTGCATTTAATGACCTCATTGCAGCTACAGCATTACGTTCAATGCATGGAATCTGTACAAGACCGCGAATAGGGTCGCAAGTAAGCCCCAAAAGGTGCTCTATTGCGATTTCCGCGGCATATTCTATTTGTTCTATACTCAAACCATAAAGCTCTGCAAGAGCCGCTGAAGCCATCGCACAGGCGGTACCAATTTCAGCCTGACAACCGCAAACAGCACCGCTTATCGAAGCATTTGTTTTGATAAGGTTTCCTATAAGACCTGCAGTTGCAATTGCATGGAGAATCTCTTCATCTTCTATTCCCCTTTTTTCACTTACATATTTAAGCACCGCGGGCATGACACCTGATGAACACGATGTAGGTGCAGTAACAATTTCTGCAAAAGATGAATTTTGTTCACTCACTGCAAACGCATAAGAACAAACAAGACGATTCTCACGTGTTTCATGGCTTTCATCAATATAACGCTGACGATAAAGAAACTTTGCTTTTCTTTGAACATCAAGACCACCCAGAAGCACACCTGTATTTTCAAGACCATCTTTAACCGATTTTTTCATAGCTTCCCATATATCAGAAAGATAATCCCAGATTTCCTTACCTTCAACTTCTTCTACGTATTCCCAAAGTCTTATACCTTTTTCTCTGCAATATAAAGAAATTTCAGAAAAAGTACTATGAGGATAAACAAGTTTACCTTCAGATGCATCTTCACCATAAACTTCAACTGCACCGCCGCCGACACTGATAA
>JAZSFV010000066.1:0-7364 GCA_045532395.1 Acutalibacteraceae bacterium | reverse complement strand
AATCCCGAAAATGTAAGCATGTGCGGGAAATCAAATCTATTTTGTATATTCGTTTTCACAGTAAACACATGTGCAAAGCCCCTCTTTGGACTTTTTAAACAAATGTTGAAGCCCGGTTTCTACCGAAGTAATACAACGAGGATTTTTACATTTGATAACGTTAGTTACAGTTGTCGGAAGTTTCATTTCAAGTTTTTTCTCAACTTTACTGTCTTTGATAATGCTGACAGTAATATTGGGGTCAACATAACCTAAAACATCGAAATCAACATCAATAAGTGTATCTACTTTGATTATATCCTTTTTACCCTTTTTCTTACTGGGTACATTTTTAAGAACTGCAACTGTGCAATCAAGCTTATCAAGGTCAAGAATTGAATAAAGTTCCATAGCATGTCCTGCTGTAATATGGTCAATTACAATTCCGTTTTTAATTGCATCAACTATCAATTATTCCACCCCCAGAAGTTTGAGAATAAGAGCCATACGGATAAATTTTCCGTTAAGAACCTGTTTAAAATAACATGCTCTTTTATCATCATCGATTGCCGTTGAAATTTCGTTAACTCTCGGCAGCGGATGCATTATACACAAATCCTCTTTAGCTGTTGTAAGCTTTTCGGGAGTGAGTATGTAGCTATCTTTAAGTCTTACATAATCGTCTTCATTAAAGAATCTTTCACGCTGAACACGAGTCATATAAAGAATATCAAGGCTCGGCATAACATCTTCAAGATTTGTTGTCTGTATATATTCAATATTGTGCGCTCTCAATACATCGTGTTTGATATAACTTGGAAGTTTAAGTTCAACAGGAGAAATGAGCACAACCTTGATATTTTTATATCTTGAAATAGCTTCAATAAGAGAATGAACTGTTCTGCCGAATTTAAGGTCACCGCAGAAGCCGATTGTGAGATTGTCAAATCTGCCTTTTTCGCGGTGGATTGTCAATAAATCAGTAAGTGTCTGTGTAGGATGGTTATGACCGCCGTCACCTGCGTTGATAATCGGCACTGTGGCTTTCTTTGAAGCCACAAGAGGTGCGCCCTCTTTAGGGTGACGCATCGCAATAATATCAGCGTAGCAACTTACTGTTTTAACTGTATCAGATACACTTTCGCCTTTTGCGGCTGAACTTGACTGTGCTTCTGAGAAACCAAGCACGTTACCGCCAAGTTCATACATAGCAGCTTCAAAACTGAGCCTTGTTCTTGTTGAAGGTTCAAAGAAGAGAGTTGCTAATTTAAGTCCGTCACAAGCGTGTGCATATTTTTTTGGATTTTCTATGATGTCGTTTGCCTTAACAATAAGTTCGTCTATTTCTTCAATAGACAAATCCTTAATATCAATAAGACTTCTCATATTTGTCACCCGATCCAGCTTTCGTCCGAGGGATTGTTTCTGAATTTAATAAGTCTTTCAACGTCTTCTGCTTTGATGTAGCCTGTTTCAGCAGCTACGTTTGCAATAACGTCAAAGTTAGTAAGAGATACATTTTTTACATCGGCAGCAGCAAGTCTGTCAAGACCTTTCTGCATACCGTAAGTGAAGATACTTACAATACCAAGGACTTCAGCACCTGCTTCACGAAGAACGTTAACAACTTCAATAACACTTCCGCCTGTTGAAATAAGGTCTTCAACAACAACTACTTTCTGACCTTTTTCAAGTTTACCTTCAATCTGATTCTGTCTGCCGTGGTCTTTTGAACCTGAGCGAACATAACCCATGGGAAGACCAAGGATATGAGCTGTGATAGCAGCATGAGCAATACCTGCAGTGCTTGTACCCATAAGAACTTCACATTCGGGATATTCTCTTTTGATTGTTTCCGCAAGTGCGTTTTCAACGTCGTTTCTTACCTTGGGAGCAGTAAGAGTAAGTCTGTTATCGCAATATACGGGGCTTTTGATACCACTTGCCCATGTAAATGGTTCATCGGGTCTGAAAAATACAGCTCTGATAGAGAGCAAATCTTCTGCAATAAGTCTTTCCATAATTTCTTTCTCCTTTATATCTTAACTATTAATCAACAAATTCATTTACGCATCTTTCGTATGCAGCTACAGGGTCTTCAGCCTGAGTAATCGGTCTTCCCACAACGATATAATCTGAGCCGATTTCTTTTGCTCTTGCAGGAGTTGCGATTCTTACCTGGTCACCCACATCACCGTCTGCAAAACGTACGCCGGGTGTTACTGTAAGGAATTCTTTTCCGCAAACATCTTTAACCTTGCTTGCTTCAAGGGGTGAACAAACAACGCCGTCAAGTCCTGCAACTTTTGCTCTTGATGCATAATGCATAATAACTTCATCGATAGGCTTATCGATAAGCAAATCTTCTTTCATTCTTTCTTCGCTTGTTGAAGTAAGCTGAGTTACTGCAATAAGGAGAGGTCTTGTGCCGTCAGGACGTGTAAGCCCTTCGATTGCTGCTTCCATCATTGCAACTGTACCTGCTGCATGGAGGTTGCACATATCAACATCTAATTTTGACAAAACTGCCATTGATTTTTTAACTGTGTTCGGAATGTCGTGAAGTTTAAGGTCAAGGAAAATTTTATGACCTCTTGCCTTGATTTCTTTTACGATTTCAGGACCTGCTGAATAATAAAGTTCCATGCCGATTTTCACAAAAGGTTTTCTGCCTGTAAACTTATCAAGAAATTTAAGCACTTCCTCCTTCCCGTCAAAATCACACGCGATAATTACATCTTTACCCATTAGTGTGCGCCTCCTATTATATCTTTTAAATTATTAATACCGTATTTTTCCATAACGCGAGGTAAATCCTCGATTATGTTTTTGCAAGCAAAAGGCTCCGTAAGGTTTGCAGCTCCTACTTCTACTGCAGTAGCACCTGCAAGCATAAGTTCAATAACATCTTCTGCTTTTGAAACACCGCCCATGCCGATAATCGGAATGTTTACTGCTTCATAAACCTGATATACCATTCTGACAGCTACGGGGAAAATTGCATTTCCTGAGAAGCCACCCATTTTGTTTGCAATAACAGGTTTCTTTGTTTTTAAATCTATCTTCATGCCAAGAAGCGTATTTATAAGGCTTATTCCGTCTGCGCCCGCTTCTTCGCAAGCTTTTGCAATTGATACAATATCAGTTACATTAGGGCTGAGTTTGATAAACACAGGCTTTGTTGTAACTGCTTTTACTGCTTTTGTAACTTCTGCTGCACTTTCGGGTGAAGTGCCGAAGCTCATGCCACCATTGTGAACATTAGGGCAACTTACGTTTACTTCGATAAATTCTACCTGGTCTTCTTTATCGATTTTTTCACAACATGTTCTGTATTCATCAATTGAGAAACCGCTTATGTTTGCCATAATAGGCTTTTTGAAACAAGCACGAAGTTTGGGAAGTTCTTCAGCAATTACTTTATCCACACCGGGATTCTGAAGACCTACAGAGTTAATCATGCCGTTTTCAGTTTCCGCAATTCTGGGAGTAGGATTGCCGAAACGAGGTTCAAGCGTTGTTCCTTTGAATGAAAGTGAACCAAGCACATTAATATCATAAATTTCTGCAAATTCATAGCCGAAACCAAATGTTCCGCTTGCAGGGATTATAGGATTATCAAGTTCAATTCCTGACAAATTTACTTTTGTATTTACCATATAATTTCCTCCTTGCAAAGCACAGGGCCTTCCTTGCAGATTCGTTTATTGCCGTATTTTGTTTTGCAACTGCAACCCATACAAGCACCGAAACCGCAACCCATTCTTTCTTCAAAACTGAACTGTCCGTCCTTATCAGATGCATTATAAACCGCCTTAAGCATGGGTTCAGGACCGCAACAGTAAGTGTAAGAAAAATCAATTTCTTTCATGGCGTCTGTAACAAAGCCTTTTGTTCCTACAGAGCCATCAACAGTTGAAACAAGAACTTTTGCGCCTATTTTTTCAAATTCTTCTTTATAAAAAATTTCTTCTGCTTTATTGAAACCGAGAACGGCAGTTACGTCTTTGCCTTCTTCGATTAACTTTCTTGCAAGATTAAACATTGGAGGTACACCAACACCACCACCGATTACCACGGGGTTATTACCGCTCTTTGATGTATCGAAACCGTTACCGAGACCTGTGAGAATATCGAGTTTTTCACCCTTTGCCATGTTGCTCATAACTTCTGTACCTGAGCCTACGACTTTGTAAATAAGAGTAAGCACGCCCTCGTCATAATCGCAGACAGAAATCGGACGTCTTAAAAAGAATCCGTCAAGCTTAATGTTTACAAACTGACCGGGCTTTTTAAGGTCAGATGTGTCACCAAGGAGCACCATTTTATAAACATCTTTTGCGATTTTTTCATTTGATTTTATTTCAAATATTGTCTGAAGCATTTTCTTTCCGTCCTTCCATATCGTTGTAAACAACTTGTCCTGCGCAGACAGTCATAAGGCATTTACCGTAAACTTTTCTGCCTGCAAAGGGAGTACTTCTGCCCATTGTTACAAATTCATCGGGGTTGATTTCGTACTCTTGTGTTACATCAAAAACTGTAAAATCAGCAAGTTTTCCATCATCAAGACCATTTTCAAAACCGAAACGTTTTGCAGGGTTTGTACTCATAATTTTGACAAGGTGTTCTGCTGAAATAATATCTTTTCTGACTAATTCTGTCCAGAGTATGGGGAATGCAGTTTCAAGACCTACAACGCCCATAAGACTTTTTTCAAGACCCCTGCCCTTTTCTTCTGCAGAGTGAGGAGCGTGGTCTGTGGCAATCATGTCAACAGTACCATCCTTAACACCTTCGATAAGAGCAAGTCTGTCTTCTTCGCTTCTGATAGGAGGATTCATCTTGAACCTTGCATCTTCTTGTAAATCCATATCATTAAGCACAAGATAATGAGGTGCAGTTTCACATGTTATATTAACGCCGTCTTTTTTAGCTTGTCTTATAACTTCAACGCTTTCTTTTGCAGAAATGTGACAGACATGATAAGGACAGCCTGTACGTTTTGCAAGAGGAATATCACGTTTTATTGGAAGATATTCACTTTCTGAACAGATTCCTCGATGGCCATGAAGACGTGCATATTCGCCGTCATGAATATAACCGCCTTTAAGAAGCGAATTATCTTCACAGTGAGCAACAATCATTTTGCCGCAAGCTTTTGCTTCTTCCATAGCCATAATCATCATTTCTGCTTCCTGAACGCCTTTTCCGTCGTCGGAAAAACCTGCAACAGAATCTTTCATGTCGTCCATGTCAGAAAGTTCATCACCCATCTGACCTACAGTAATTGAACCGTAAGGTGTAACTTTGATTACTGCATCGCTTTTGATTATATCAAGCTGTTGTTTTAAGTTTTTCATTGTGTCGGGAACAGGATTGAGGTTAGGCATAGAGCAGATATGAGTGTATCCGCCATGAGCTGCAGCAAGAGTTCCGCTCTTTATGGTTTCTTTAAAAGAAAAACCGGGCTCCCTGAGATGCACGTGTACATCAACAAGACCCGGAATTATAATGCAATTTTCAGCGTCATAAACGATAGCATCACAAGGAACGGACGAAAAACCGAAAAGATGACTGAGGCGACCATCCTTTACAAGAATATCGCCTTTTATGAACTTGCCTTTACGGAAAACTTTAGCATTTTTTAAAACAAAGTTCATAGTTTCCTCCTAAAAAAGCCCCGTCAGAAATGACAGGGATACAAAAATACAAAACCACTGATTATACTTTCAATCCACTGGCAAATAAAAGCCCATAAGATTTTCTCCATTATACCAAATAAGCTCTCATTTGTCAATAAAATTAACCATTTCGCAAACATTTTTCACTCTTTTGTTACATATTAAATATGCACAAAAGAAATTCGCCGAAAACACGTAAAATGTTTCCGGCAATTCCTTTGTTAGTAAGGTTAAGTAGTCTAACCTAAAAGCAATTATGCTTTGATAAACTTTTTGATATCAGATACGCCCTGATACTTTGCGATACCGTTTTCATCAACAACTACAAGTGTAGGAGCCTGTTTGATACCAAGTTCTTTTGCGAGGTCTGCATTTTCTTCTGCAAGAACTTTTTCGAACTCTACTTCCGCTTTATCGAGAAGTGAAACTGCTATTTTGCAGTTGGGGCAGGTTGCTGTTGTGAAAAGGAGTGTTCTGTTTGAAATGTTTGTTTCTGCAACTTCTGCTGCTTCACATTCACAAACTTCTGCTTTTTCAGTAAGTCTTGAATTCATAACATCATAAAGTTTACGATGTTTGTATTCCTGGAGTTTACCATCATTCCAGTTCTGAACAGGACGGTAGTAACCTGTGATACGGCTGTAAACTTCTGCTGATTCACCACATTCGGGGCATGTGAAGTGTTCACCTGCAATATAGCCGTGGCTCTTACATACTGAGTATGTGGGAGAAATTGAATAATAAGGAAGTTTATAGTTTTCTGCTATTTTACGAACAAGGTTTGCAGCTGATTTCCAGTCAGGCATTTTTTCGCCGATGTATGCATGGAAAACAGTACCTGATGTGTATCTTGTCTGAAGTTCGTCCTGAATGTCAAGAGCTTCGAAGATATCTTCTGTGTAACCAACAGGAAGATGTGAGCTGTTTGTATAGTAAGGTGTTTCATCACAACCTTCTGAGGCAGTTTTGATATCAGGATATCTCTTAAGGTCGTGCTTTGCAAGTCTGTAAGATGTTGATTCTGCAGGAGTTGCTTCAAGGTTGTAAAGGTCGCCGTACATTTCCTGATAGTCTGAAAGTTTTTCTCTCATATGGTCAAGAACCTGCTGTGAGAAGAGCTGTGTTTCAGTATGTGTCATGTCTTTACCGAGCCATTTTGCGTTAAGACCAACTTCGTTCATACCAACAAGACCGATTGTTGAGAAGTGGTTTTCAAATGTGCCGAGGTAACGTTTTGTGTAAGGATAGAGACCTTCGTTGAGAAGTTTTGTAATAACTGTTCTCTTGATATGAAGTGAACGAGCAGAAATATCCATCATTCTGTCAAGACGTTTGTAGAAATCTGCTTCGTCTTTTGCAAGGTAAGCAATTCTGGGCATATTGATTGTAACAACGCCGATTGAACCTGTGCTTTCACCGCTACCGAAGAAACCGCCTGATTTTTTGCGGAGTTCTCTCAGGTCAAGACGAAGTCTGCAGCACATACTTCTTACGTCGCTGGGTTCCATATCACTGTTGATATAGTTTGAGAAGTAAGGTGTGCCGTATTTTGAAGTCATTTCGAAGAGAAGTTTGTTGTTCTCTGTTTCTGACCAGTCAAACTCACTTGTGATTGAATATGTAGGAATGGGATACTGGAATCCTCTGCCGTGAGCATCGCCTTCAATCATGATTTCGATGAATGCGCGGTTAACCATATCC
>JAZSFV010000183.1:0-4405 GCA_045532395.1 Acutalibacteraceae bacterium | reverse complement strand
CGGGGTGATGATAGTTAATGTCAATGCCCATTTCTTTCATAAGAAGGCACATTTCACTTCTGCATTCATAAGAAACGTCAAAGGGTTTTGCGATGTGGTAGTTCTTCTGTTTGGGAACTATAACACCTTTGCCTTCAACTTTACTGTTCCAGTAAGACTGCTTTGCATCAACAGATGCACCGATGTAGCTTCCGCCAACACCCCATGTAACTTCGTCGAAAAGATAGAATTCAAATTCAGGAAGAATTTTCATTGTATCTGCAACGCCGCTTTCTTTCATGTAATCAACAGCCGCACGGATAATGTTACGGGGATACTGTTTAAGAGGACGGTTTTCGGGGTTGTCAATAATCATAGCATTACCTGTCATTGACAATGTGGGGATTTCACAGTAGGGGTCAATTACTGCTGTGTCAGGGTCGGGGATAAACACCATGTCGCTCTTTTCAACAACAGCGTAGCCGTAGTTAGAAGCGTCAAAACCGATACCGCTTTTCATTGTATCTTCTGAAAAGTTTTCAGCAGGGATAGTAACGTGACGATACTGACCGTTGATATCAACCATCTTGAAGTCAACCATCTTGATGTCTTTGTCTTTGATGAGTTTAAGAATGTCTTTTGCAGTCTTTGCCATTTTAACATCTCCTTTAAAAGAATCTGAAATAAGTATAACACAAATTTATTTTTTTCGTCAATATAAATATTGTCGTAAAAGTAAAAAAACTCCCGATTTTTTATCAGGAGTTTTACATCAGAAATACATAAGTATAAAAGCACGCAACAGCTATAAAAACCACACCTATGATAATACCAAGAACTTCCTCAATGGTGGCTTTTCTTACCGGCACACATCTTTGTGGCTTCTTTTCGTTGATATAAATTTCATATTTTTCGCCTATAGTTGCAGCTTTATAAAATTTAAGAGGTGTACCGATTTTTGTTTCTCTGTAATAATCTTTCCCGTTATAACGATAACTGAAAGTTATTACAGAATTTTTGTTTCTTTTGAAACCTGTCAGACGGCGTTCTTTAGCCATACAGTAACCGTCAAGTTGTACCTTACAGCTGAAAATCTTACAGAGTCTGACTATGGCAGGAACAATGAACAATATGCCGAATAATAAGAAAAGTGCTGCTACGATTTTATGTGCCATAAATTCACGCCCTTTTTCTTTATCATATCACGGGAAATTTTAAAAATCAAGCACCATTTTAATTTTGTTTACTGATAAACAGTTCTCTCTCAAAAGGATATTTTATGAGTTCATTTCCGTCAAGATTGCATTTATGCATATCAACTGCAGAGATACATCTGTTTTCATAAGTTGTATAATAATAAATCCCTTTATCGAGATTAATGCATGCGGTGTAGTCAGTATACATGTTTTCATTGTCTTTTGCTTTATTTACGCCTTTTACCTGCCCCACAGAATTAAGAATATGAAAGAACTGATTTACACTGTCTGACTCACCTTTTACTGAATCAGAATTTACTTTAGTGAAAGCCACTCTTACAAACCTTGACGTTGAGGAATTATCTCCGGGCAAACCTTTCGCACCGATGCCGAGACTGTGAAGATTCAGACTCACATCACCAAAATTATTCTGTGGCACATGGTTTGTAAGATTAACATATTCACCAAGATTCATTAAATGATAGTCAAATGTAGGATTATTGGTCATCACACCCAGAGGATTTTCGTAAATTTTTATTCCGTCTTTGAGTGCTTCCACTGTAATTGCGTTTTCTTTATCAGCAATTATCCAATGAAGCGGTGACAAAGGCATATCTTCTGAAAAATTTTCATTCCACAAATTGATGTTTTCAAGAAGTTTTTTCGCTCCAGAAAGATTTTCGCATTGAGAAAGAATCCATGAGATAAACTCAAAGGGAGAAATGTTGTCTTTGTTTTCTTTTTTGTCGCAATAAACTGCAAGCTCCGGGAAGTTAAGCCCTGCCATAGCCACGCCCTTTTCGTTTGCGGCTTCAAAATAAAGAGGATAATTTCCTTTCACGATTGCTGCACCGATTATGGCATAATGGCTTTTTATCTCACCTTTATCACGGAAAGAAAAACTAAAATTTCGCGGAGTTACCACCACTTCTTCCCCGTAAGGAAAATAAACATCAAGTGTCCTGCCGAAATATGATTTTTCAGTTTTATAAGTAATTGCCGTACACATAAAAATCACCTTCAGATAATTTTTATTATATTATGCCAGCTTTCAGGAAAATTTCCCTATCAGCCAAATAATCCCTGCAATTACCAACAACCACACAAAAAAGTTTCCGCCACAACCAAGACCTTTGTTGTCATCACTGCTTGTTGCTTTAAATGCATAAAAACCGTTTAAATCAGGCATATTCTGCTCCGTTTCTGAAAAAATTCTGTCAACATCAGCTTATCAAACACAAACAATATTTACAAACAAAAATCACACATAAGTACAAAAAACCGTACTTTGGGAAATTCAGCCGGTGATTTAATAGCCTTAAATTAATTTTCTTTTATATGCCGACTTTCAAATCAATTTCTGTTTCGTAGTCTTCTTTAATCAGCAAATAATCTGCATTATGCTCTTTTGCACGTTTTAAAAACTCCTTGTTATCTTCCAGAACACTCTGAATTGTGCAGCCTTCATCATCAAGACGTTTTTCAATTACATTTGCATATTTCTTTATCTTGTTAAAATTATTTTTTATATAATCCTCGCTCATTACAAGGCAATAATATTTTATATTTTTAAGATAGTTTTCTTCAAAATCTTTTTCCCAATCAAACGGAACGTAGCAGCCTTCGACGATTAAATTCTGCTCATTTTCAATGGCAGTTTTAATCATTTCCCTTAAAATAGGCCACAAATATTCTGTCAGTTCATCATCGTTGCTCAAAGGCGTAAGGCTTGTGTTACCGCTACGGATAAGTCCCATTTTAAGATGGTCTATTGAAAGGCAAGGATATTTATATTTTTCAAGAAGCTTCTGTGCAAACAATGTTTTGCCAACGTGAGATGGTCCTGTAATCAAAATAATCATTTGTGTCTTCCCCTGAATAAGATTTATTAAAATAAGTATAGCATTATCTGAAAGAAAAAAGCAACAGCATTAATACTGTTGCTCTACTTTTATATCTTATATGCTTTTTCTGTAGGTATAGCGAATATAATTCCGTTTGCGTGAGATGTAAGACCGAATTCTCTGTTTACATCTGTCATAATCTGCTGACTTACTTTAAGAGGCGCAAGGATGCAAAGAATTTCGCGTTCTTCATCTGCAACTGCATCAGGAAGCTCCGAAAACTGCTCAATATCTGCAAGTCTTCCTTTGATAACTGTGCCACCTGTTGCTCCTGCCTGTCTTGCAAGTTGCATTACGTCGTCAGAATATCCTTCGTTTACTGATATAACAATCAGGTTGTTATGATGTTCGTTTTTCATGTTTTCACTACCCTCTTCTACAGTCTTATCGTTATCGAAATGTACAATCTCCGTCAGCATTCTGCTTGCGGCAGACAAATCAAGAATTATCATAAGTCCGCCGTATTTTGAATGACTCTCAAAAGCCGTTCCGAAATTTGCCATCATATCTTTAACAGAACTTTCTGCTCCGATACTTATAACTATATCTTTATCGTTTGTGCCGAGGCCGAATATATCGAGCATTTCCGTTGGTGCCGTGCCAAAGCCCACAGTCTGGTAATTCACCCGTATATCCATCTTTTTCAAAGTTTTGACCAACTTGTTACCTTTGTCACGCTCAACAAATGATAAAAGCATCATGAGTTTTTTCATCATCAGTCCACTACCTTATCAAAGAAAATAATATCGTCTTCAATCATGCTGATTTCAACATGAAGTCTCATAATTTTTCTCACACGTTTGCCTCTTTCGTAGAGACCTAAAATCTGAATTGTGATAAGCGGTGCCATAGCAATCATGGCAACAATGCCGAAAGCATCTGTCATCACATTACCGCCTATTGCCTCG
The DNA here is from genome assembly GCA_045532395.1 of Acutalibacteraceae bacterium. Lineage (GTDB taxonomy): Bacteria > Bacillota > Clostridia > Oscillospirales > Acutalibacteraceae > SIG575. The sequence goes on along the minus strand of JAZSFV010000183.1, from coordinate 418 downwards.
CATGCACCCATTGCAAAGGGAAGCATGAAAGTTGAAGTCATCGGACCGCTCGCAACTCCGCCGGAGTCGAATGCAATACCCGTATAAATATTGGGAACAAAGAAGCTGATAATAAGAGATATTGCATATCCTGCAATCAGAAACGGCATTATGGATATACCTGTAAGCACTCTGAGCATTGAAATACCAACAGAAACAGAAACACCAACCGAAAGAGCAATTGCAACTGCTTTCTGCGATATTGCTCCCTTAAGTCGGATCGTAGCCATGTCGTTCTGTGAGCCAAGGAGTTGTGGGCTTGGATTGTCTTCCTAAGACCGCTTGGCCTCCGACTTACTCTGAGCATTGAAATACCAACAGAAACAGAAACACCAACCGAAAGAGCAATTGCAACTGCTTTCTGCGATATTGCTCCCTT
>JAZSFV010000106.1:0-14514 GCA_045532395.1 Acutalibacteraceae bacterium | reverse complement strand
TGGCCTTTTGAAGTTGAGAAGTTGAAGCAACCGCTGTGGCAGCAGATACAAGGTTTGATTTCTTCAATTCTGTCTTCGATAATTTTTGTAATCCATTCAGGGTCAACAAGGAACTGACGAGCAATACCTACGCCGTCAATTTTACCTTCTTTAACTGCTTCTGCACCAACGTCAGGTTCCATACGTCCTGCACAAACAACAGGAATATCAACGAATTTTTTGATATGTGCAACGTCGTCAAGGGTACAGTTCTGAGGCATATACATAGGCGGATGTGCCCAGTACCATGAGTCGTATGTACCGTTATCAGCGTTAAGCATGTCATAACCTGCATCCTGAAGGTATTTAGCAGCTTTTTCACTTTCAGCCATGTCACGGCCAACTTCTGTATATTCTTCTCCGGGCATAGCGCCTTCGCAGAAGCCTTTCATTTTTGATTCAACTGAATAACGAAGTGAAACAGGATAGTCGTCACCACAAGATTCTTTGATTGCCTTAACAACTTCTGAAGCGAAACGATATCTGTTTTCAAAACTTCCGCCGTATTCGTCAGTACGTTTGTTGAAGAATTCGATAGCAAACTGGTCAAGAAGATAACCTTCGTGAACAGCGTGAACTTCAACACCGTCAACACCTGCATCACGGCAGAGTTTTGCAGTTTTTGCAAATGCTTCAATAATTTCGTGAATCTGATGTTTTGTCATTTCAGGGCAGATAATGTCCGGAGCCCAACGTGCAGGCTGAGGAGAAGGACAAGCAAGTTCGTGTGATGTATCAATAATCGGTTTTACGATTGCACGTGTGAACTTGTTTCTGTGAAGGGGAGCAACAAGTTCAGTGATAGCCCATGAACGTCCCATACCTGCTGTAAGCTGAACAAAGAGTTTTGCACCTGTCTTATGGATTTCATCCATAAATTCTTTCAGTTCTTCAAACATTTTGGGATTCTGCCAGAGCCATTTGCCCCAGAAAGTATCGCGAAGAGGAGCAATACCGGGGATGATAAGACCAACGTTGTTTTTTGCTCTTTCGAGGAAAAGCTTTGCAGCTTCTTTGTCGAAATGGCAACCGCCGAGTTCAAACCAACCGAAAAGAGATGTACCACCCATGGGGCACATAACTATTCTGTTTTTGATTTCAACGTTACCGATTTTCCAAGGGGTAAATAATGCTTCATATTTAGCATCCATTAAACCAACACTTCCTTTTCATTTATTGAAAACATAGTTTTACGTATAATAGTATACCTAAAAGTTAAAAATTTGTCAATGCTGAAAGAAGAAGTTTGTTTGACAAAATTTATAAAGAAATGTATACTGAACTTGTATTTTAAATTAAAGGAGAAATTGTGATGAAAACTTGCTTTATAGCCCACAGAGGATATAGCGGAAAATATCAGCAGAATACGGAGGAAGCCTTTCTTGAGGCAGTAAAACACGGCTCAGGCGGAATCGAAACTGACGTGCGTTTTACTAAAGACGGTGTGCTTATTGTGAACCATAACGATACGGTTGAATATTTTGACGGCACAGAACTTGTTCCCGAAGAATCTACTTACGAAGAACTTATCAGAAAGCCTATAAAGAATGAACATACAGACACAGAACTTTATGTTTGCACATTCCAGCGTTACCTCGAAATCTGCCGTGACGGAAACATGATTTGTTTTATCGAATTCAAAGGCAATTTCACAGACGAAATGATTAATAAAGCATTCACAATGGCAGGGGAAATCTACGACCTGAAAATGTGTTCACTTCAGTCTTTTGAATACGATAATTTAATAAGAACACGTAAGGCTTTCCCTGAACTTCAGATTATGTATACCTGCGGTGAAAGAGATGCAAACGTAGAAAAGTGCCTTGAAGACGGATTCGATATTGATATGTATTACGGAAATATCGACGAAAAAACAGTTAAAGAATTCCACGATAAAGGCCTTAAAGTCGCTCTCTGGACCGCAAATACAAAAGAAGCTATGGACTTGTGCTACTCAATGAATGTTGATTATATTGAATCAGACTATTTCGCAAACGAAAAGTGTGAATAAAAAATAAGAGGTGATTTTATGCCTTATTTGTTTGTACATTTCAAAGAAAAAATAACTCCTGACGGAGAGCAGGTCTATTTTTCTGTAAGTCCTGACGGCTTTAAGTGGGAAAAAGTAAACGGCGGAAATCCCGTGCTTACTGCCTCTCTGGGCGAGAAAGGTTGCCGTGATATTGAAATTGTAAGGCTTCATACCGGCGGTTTTATGATTGTTACGACAGATTTGTGCGTTGCCTACCGCTACGATGAAAACCTGAATCTTGACTGGAAAAAGATAAATTCATCAGGCAGTAAGTGCCTTCGTATGTGGAAAACAGAAGACCTTGTAAATTTCTCCGAAGAAAGACTTGTTCATTTCGGCAGAGATGATTTCGGCTGTATGTGGGCACCTGAAGTTTTCTTTGATGAATTAAGTGAAGAATACCTTATCCACTGGGGCTCAACCGTGAAAGAAACTGACTTTAAGCATATGTCAATCTATTGCTCACGCACAAAAGATTTTGAAACCTTTTCTGAACCTCAACTTTACTTCACAAAAGATAATGAAATTCTCGATTCGCACATAACAAAAGTGGGAGATACATACCATCTTTTTTATAAAAATTCAGACAATCCTCCCATGAATATGCACGCAACTTCAAAAAATCTCTACGGTCCCTTTGACCATGACGAAAAGTTTGAAGGATATATGTCACAACTTTCTGCTCCGGGTGCTTATGAAGGACCTACTACCTATATTCTTCCCGATGGCAGATGGTGCCTGATGCTTGATTTCTTTGGTTGTGAAAAAGAAAAAATGGGATATGTGCCTTTCATTTCAAAAGAAGCAGGGGATATGGATTTTGAAAGAAAAGATGACGATTTCTCTTTCCCATACGGCTTCAAGCACGGTAAGGTTATCGAGATTACAAAAGAAGAATACATGAGACTTAAATAAATTAAACCTCGTAAGGATTTAATATTCCCTACGAGGCTTTTTGTTATGCTGTTTTCTTCTTTTTCTTTTCTTTTTTCGGTCTTAAAATTATTACCTTTGTAAGCCATTTGCTGAAAAGGTTTTCTATAACGAAATAGCTTACATAAGCAACTACCCATGCGATAACAATTACTATTGCAGAAAGCAAAATATTTCTCACAGAGAAAGAATTGATGTGTAAAAATCTTTCTGCAACTGCCACAATGTAGTAATGTATCAAGTAGTAAGAGAAACTTGCGTTACCCAAGTGTACGATAAGTTTTGGGGTTTTTGCCCCCAATTTATCAATCATAATAATTTCAATCACAAATAAAAGGCACATTAAAAGCTGAATATACGGTGATAAATCATATCGCTTTATATCTGCCCAGAAGAATTGAGGTGTCAGGAGTGAAACAACTGTAAGCCCTGTCCATATTCCGAAAAGACCTTTTGAAATTTTTTTATTACTTGAAATGTCTTTCACAATGTAGAAACACAAAATACCTAAACCAAAGAATAACCAACTGCTCCAGTTTATGTTAAGGTAAAATTTTAAAAACGGCTTTTCAAAGGCAATGAGATTGCCGATTATTGCTAAAACGGACACAATTGCTGTTGCGATAATTGCTCTGTACTTGTGGGAAATTCTCATAGCAACAAAGAACACAAGTGAAAAAGCAACTTCCATCTGTAATGTGTGGCCAAGGCCCACGATAGGACGCAAGGTTTCGCTTGATTTCAAGGCATCACGTGAGAATGGGATACAGAAAAGTGATTTGATAAACTGAATAAAATCAGGCTTGTAACCAAGCAGTTCAGGCAAAATCTGTGCAGCAGCAAATGTGACAACGGTCATTGCCCAATAAAGCGGGATAAGACGGATAAATCTGCGTGTTAAGAATGATTTTCTCTTGTCAATGTTTTCTGTAGACATTATAACGAAAAATCCGCTTATGCAGAAAAACATATTAATGAAGAATTTTACGTCAAAAATTGTCTGCCCTGAAATATGGGGTGATATGTAGCCGAAATGAAAGAGAGACACGCATAAAGCTGCTATAAATCTTATAGCCTGAATACTGTCAATTCTTTTTGAAGTAAGGGTACTCATTAGTTTTCTCCTTTATTTTTATTATTCAAATGCGCTCATAATGTATCTGCAAAGACCTTCAAAAGCTCTTTTGATAACCAAGAAAAGATTAAACGGTGTTTCGGGCAAATCAATGCCGTCACCTTCGTAACAACCGATGTTGTGAGTGTCATCAAGAGGGTTGCCGTAGAAATCGTGCTCGCCCATGTCTTCTTCAACCTGAATGCCTGCGTTAATGCAAGGTGAACATTTTTTGAGCATGAAACTGTTTTTATCAGTCAGGTCAGTGCCTGCAAACTGCGGGTCAGCCCAGAATGAATTTTTATCATATATTGTGGGCAGCATTCCATAATAACAGTTGTTTGAAACTGTATTTTCGTACTCTCTGTTAAATTTAAGAGTGTGTCCGGGAAGTAAGCTGAAAATATTGTTGCAGATGTAACTGTCTTTATATCTTCTGAAACAATATGTGCTTCCGTTTACAATAGTGTTGTTATAGAATTTGAAACCGACCTCAGGCAATCCTTCCCAACTGCCTGCGTTTGTTGTCACATTATCGTTTACGGAAAGGCAGTATCTTACTGTGTTGTTGAAATGGTCTTCTTCATAAACACAGTTCCACATGAATCTTATATTATCGTGGGAGTAGATGTATTGATATGTGCTGTTGTCTGTATGGTCGTCAAAATCGCAAGCCATGCCGTCTTTTATGTTTTTTGCTCCTGCAATTTCGCAGTTTTCAATAAGTGCGTCTGTAACGCCCCATGTCCATGTAGGTGCGGTTGCGTAAATGCCGCTGCTTAAGCAGGTGTTTATAATGCTTGTGTTTCTCAATGTGATTCTTTCTGCCTGAGCAAGAATAAATCCGTCATCGTAAAGGTCGTAGATGCTGCAGTTTTCTACGAGAATGTCTTTGTTGTAGGGGTACATCTCACTGTTGGGGTTTTCTGCATTATAGTGACCGCCTGAAAAAATTCCGTAACCGCAGTTGTAGATTTCGCAGTTGTTGATATGAATGTCAGATAAGTGATTATAGGGCTTGCCTGTATTTCCGAACATTCTTATTGCGGCACGCTGGCTTGAGTAATAATTGTCGGAAGCATAGTTCTGGATATCATGTAAAACCACAGAGTCAACTGTAATATCTTCCACAGTTTTGTTGTTGAAGTAAATAAGAATACCTGTGCCGTCAGGGGCGGTGATTTCAATATCTCTGACTACCCAGTGGGATACGTCAGTAATTGAAACTACGGGAGCATACTGTGCATCGTCAGGGCTGTTTGTAAGGATAGGCATTTCGCCTTCGCCGTAGGTTGCCAGTGTAATCGGGTTTTCTTCTGTGCCGTCTCCGCGGGCGCCGAATCGCTCAAAGAAAACGCTCCCTTTTTTTAGAAGAATTTCATCTCCCGGCAAATATGTAACGGAAGAAGCTTTTGTTAAAGTTTTCCATGCTTTTTCCGGGCTTGTGCCGTCATTCTGATCGTTTCCGTTTGCACTGTCAACGTAATAAGTTGTTCCTGTGCCTTCGGCAAATGAGTTTATGGGCAGTGCAGTTAAAACCATAATTACTGCCAAAATGATGGACAATACTTTAAAAGTTTTCTTCACTTCAACCATCTCCTTTTAAGTGTATTATACATTTATTATTACCCCATGTCAAACTGTTTTTGTTGACAATACTTTTTAAAATTGATATACTAAACAGTAATGTCGAATCAGTTTCTGATTGAGAAAAATAAGGAGGAATAAAATGAAAAATGCGATAAATAAAAATAAATTTTATATAATATTTTTCGTTGCAGTATCAGTTTTGGCTTTTTTATTTCCTCTTTCAGCTGATGATTTGGGCTGGGCAACAAGTGACGGTATGGACTTGTTGAGAAAAGGCTTTGCAAACTATAACGGCAGATATCTGGGCAATATTTCCGCAATAGCCTTGTCTGAATTTACTGTTCTCAGAGTTTTGGCTAAAAGCCTTACTCTGACGGGGATTCTTTTCCTGATTCAGAAAATGACAGGTAACGAAAAAAAGGATTTTTTATATCTTTCAGCCTTTCTGCTTGTGATTCCCACTCCGTTGTTCACTCAGGGCTTTGTCTGGACTGCAGGCTTTTCAAACTATTGCCTGTCTGCAGTTGTGATGATGATAAGCCTCTATCTTGTTTTCTACAAAAAAGATAAGAAATTCTACCATGTTATCCTTATTTTTCTTTCAGGTGCAGCAGGGCAGTTGTTTATGGAAACATATACCATATTCAACATCATCATGGCTGTTTTTTCTGTTGTTTATTTTATATTCAGAAACAAAAAAGCCGATATATCAAGCATTGTTTATTTCCTTTCAACCGTAATCGGCGCAGTTATAATGTTTACAAACGGAATTTACCATAAGGTTATGGCAGGGGAAGACACTTATCAGTCCCTTACTGCAGGGAATGAGTCTTTATTTGGTACAGTATTTTCAATGTTTAAAAACCTTTTTTCTGTGGTCCTGAGTAATGCTCTGATTGCCTGTGCACCTGCAATGATTATCATAGTTTCTCTTTGTTTTGTGAAGATGAAAAAAAGCACAGATAAAAACAAGAAAGTTTCTTTCCTTGTTTATTCATGCTTTGGTCTTGCACTTGCTTCGGGTGTTTCTTCAGGCGTGGTTTATTTCGTGACAAAAGATGTTGAAAAATTAAAATTATTTCTGGGAATACTTTTCTTCTTTGTTTTATTGTCATGTGCAGTAATGATATTCAATTTTGTCGATAAAGAAAAGCAAAAGAAGATTGCAGTATATTTTATTATGATTTTAATTCTCACTCTGCCTCTTACAATTGTTTTTCCCGTAGGTGCACGTTGTTATGTAGGCGCATATATTCTTCTTATAATGATTTTGAAGGAATTATATGACTTTGATGAAAACCATAAATTTGCAAAATTCATTAAATGTGCATGTGTTATTCTGCTTGCTTTTAACCTTATAGGTTACAGTATTGTTTTTGCTTCAACCTGCAAAAAGGTGGACTATATAAGACGCGAAACTGAAAAAGGAAATAAAATCGTGAAAGTTGAGCATACAAAGCTGAGATTCCTGGTTTACGGTCTTGACGTAGAAGATAAGGCAGAAAAATTCGAAAGACGTTTCTGCGAATACTACGATTTGCCTCTGGATACTGAAATAGAATATAAGTAATAATTACATAAATTTGTGGCGGTGTAAAAATGAAAAAAATCATAAAGGAAAACAAGATATATATTTTGTTTTTTATAGCACTTTCTTTTCTTGCCTGTTTTTTTTCACCAATGGGTGACGACCTGATGTGGGGCACAAATGATGGTCTTGAATTGTTGAAAAACCGTTTTGTTGATTATAACGGCAGATATCTTGGCAACATTTCAGCAATCGTTTTAACGAGAATACCTCGTCTGTTGCCTCTTGTGAAGGGCTTTGTCTTAACCGGGATTATATATCTCATGCAGAAAATGGCACCAAACAAAAATAAAGATATGGTATACCTTTCTGCTACGTTGTTTGTTTTTCCGTCGTTAATGCTCATTCAGGGTATTGTCTGGACGGCAGGCTTTTCAAACTATTGCTTGTCGTCGTTGATAATAATGGCAAGCCTTTATATTGTTTTTTATAAACAAGACAGAAAACTATGGCATATTCCCGCTTTGATTGTTATGGGAATTGCAGGTCAGTTGTTTATGGAAACATACACTTTGTTTTCATTGATGATGGCGGTTTGCGCAGTAGTTTATTTTGCGTATAAAAATAAAAAACCTGATTGGGCAAGCATAACTTATCTCGTTTCCTGCGTTCTGGGTGCCGTAATAATGTTTTCAAACAGTGTTTATGTGAAAATTGTAACCGAAGGCACAAAATATCAGAATATTGAAGGCAAAACAGATTCGGTGACACAGTCTCTTCTGAATTTTTTTGAAAGTATTTTTTCAAAAGTGCTGGCAAATATGCTCATCGGTTGCTATCCTGCAATTGTCATAATTCTTATTATCTGTTTTGTGAAAATGAAAAAGAGCGGCAAAAAAAGCAAGGCTGTAATTTATGGTCTTATTGCTTCTCTTCTGGCTTCAATTATTTTCGCAGTAAGAATAATTATGGGGCTTATCAAATATAAAAATCCGATGCATGTCAAAGGTGATCTCGGTGTCTTGACTCTGATTATCTTTGTTGCTGCGGCACTTATGATTGTAAGCTTTTTTGATAAACAACAAAAACGCAAAGTGCTCATGTATTTTCTGATGATAATGTCAACGAGCATTCCTTTCTGTGTCATAGGTCCTGTGGGGGCGCGTTGCTTTATGCCTGCTTACATCATGTTTATCATGATAATAAACACATTGTACGATTTTAAAAACAACCGCATAATGTCAGTGATTTTTAAAGTTGCCGCAACATTGGTGTTTGTAATAAATACCGTTTGTTACATGAGTGTTTATTCTGATTACGTGAAGAAAGTCGAAATGGCAAGACAACAGATTGCCGAGGGTAAAACTGTTGTTCAGCTTGAGCATACGAAATTAGGTAAAATGGCTCATGCCCCTGACGGAGAAGAAGACCCGAAAGAGAGAAGAAGATTCTGCGAATACCACAATTTCCCTGATTACATAAGCTTTAAATATTAAAACAAATCCCTGAACCGATGATGTTCAGGGAATTTTTTTATTTCATAAATTCAGTTGATTTTTTCAATGCTTCCGCAGAAAAAGAGGGGATTCTGCCAAGATGGTCAGGCCCTACATTGAGAAGATAATTCACGCCCAATGAATTAAGCCTTTCTTTTCTTTGGGCAATTTCTTCGGGTGTTATCCAGTTCTGGTCGTAATACTTGAAACCCCAGCTTGAATTGAGAGTGCCTGCAGTTTCATAAAGTCCGTAAGGTGAATGTTTGAAGCCGTCAAGACTGTTAGGGTCGTCATTTTCTGCAGGTCTGAATTCTGTGGGATATTCGTTATCGCCCAAAGAAACGTAGTCGTAAGCACCGTTGCCGATACGTGAATTTATAAGGCAGTCAGGCTGATATGTTTTCACAAGCTTGTTGAGTTCAAGACTTTGCTCTTTTGTAATCGTGTGTGGCACGTCAAACCAAATAAGGCATAAATCTCCGTATTTTGTAAGAATTTCTTTCACCTGGGGCTTGATTTTTTCTTCAAAACAAATTGAAAAATCTTTTTTCTCTCTTTCGGGAAAATCCCAACTGTTGTCCCATGAAACTCCTGAGCAGCCTGCAGAATTATCATATCCGCCGCCATGGAAATGGTGCCAGTCAAGCTCCTGTGAATAGTAAAGACCGAATTTTAAGCCATGCTTGTAGCATGCTTCACCAAGCTCTGCCACAACATCTCTTCTGAAAGGTGTTGCATCAACAATGTTGAATTTGTCAGCCTCGCTTTTGAACATGGCAAAACCATCGTGATGCTTTGATGTGAAAACAAAATATTTCATTCCCGCATCTTTTGCAAGGCGAATCCACTCGTCTGCGTCAAAATAAATGGGGTTGAAAATTTTAGCATATTCTTCATATTCCTTGTTAGGAATAGCCATATAACTCTGAATCCATTCGGCATAATCTCTCACTCGTCTGCCTTTATATTCACCGCCGAGCAGGGAGTATAATCCCCAATGAGCCATCATGCCGTATTTTGCTTCTTTAAACCATTCTCTGTTGTTCATGCCGTTTCCCTCTGATTAAAAATATTTAGCCTTTTCTTCTGCCGTAAGATTAAATGTTTCGCAGAATGCGTTTTTGAAAAGTTCCGGTCGTTCAGCAATGATTTTTCTTAAATCTTTGCATTCTTTCTGCCATGTTTCATAGCTTGCAGGTGAACCCCATCTTTCGGTATGATATTTCATTTCTTCATCAAGGTTTTTTACCATACCATCATAAATTTTAAGCATCCTTTCTGTATCGAAAGTTGTTTTGAAATGCTCTGAATTAATTTCGATAAGCCTTGTTCTGAAATCCTTGTTTTTCATCAGCGAACACATAAGCTTTGTGCTGAAACTGTTCTGGAAACCATGACCTTTCGGGTTTATATAAGCCTTGACCATGTTGTTTTTGTATGTGGTGGGGAATAGCGCCCAATCAAGGTCAAAAAGTGCAATTCTCCACTTCGCACCGTCTGTGTTTTCACGGTAATACTTGATGTTTCCCGTGTCAGTGTTGTTGAAGAATGACTGTATCATCCAGTATGAAATCACGTTGTCAATGTCAACTACGGAAGCAATATAATCATAATTTTCTTTCTTGCTCAGGTCGTGGTCTGAAAGGTATTTCATCAATTGACCATATGCATCGAAACTGCCGTTTTTCACAGTTGAGGCACCTTTGATTATATCAATGTTTTCACTGTCGATTCCCTCGTGGTTTGCAAAATAATCTTCGTCAATTTTTTCTCTCAAGTCATATATTCCGTAATATTCTCCGTTAATATAAACAACCACAGGCTTATAGTCCATATATGCCACATCAACCTGATTCTTAATTACCATAGCGCAGAAAGCATCGCGGAGAAATGCACGTGAATTGTCCTGCCCTGAATTTCTCAAAACAAAGGATGAAAAAACATTTACTTCGTTGTTGTCAAAGAAAGGATAGCATATTTCTTTCGGACCGTATTTATCTCTTAAATTTACAGACAGGCTTTTCTGGTCAAGTGCTCTGCTGTACTGACCGAAAACCTTGATTCCTGCGTTGAAATTAAGCTGTGCGTTTCCGTTTTCGTCAAGGTACTGAATGTTTGCAGGTCTTTCCCAGTCTTTCCAGAAGTTTGCGCTCTGATAGGGGAAAGTATCCCCGGGTGCTATGTTTGAAGCAAGAATACCTCTCTCATTGCTGAAAAGATCAGCGTTGTCAGCCGTTACAAAAAACACAGGCATTTTCGGCTTTCTGCCTACTATGTATGTAGCGGTTGTCACTTCTGACGGCACATGACCGTCTCTGAATGCTCTTGTGCGTAAAGTAACTGTTTCGTTAATCGTAATTTTCTCTTTGAGTTCAGGGGATTTTTCGTTGGGCACAGACCCGTCAAGAGTGTATCTTATCACTGAGCCGTCAGCTTTTGCCGAAACAGTTGAGCCTTTTTGTACAAATGAACTTTCAAGGCTTAGCTGGGGCGATGCCACAGGCTTTTTAAGTGTTACCGTACTGTTGGCTGTTGACGGTGTTGCTTTCGGAAAATATACTAAAGAAGTGTCTTTTTTTACTTCTCTTCCGCATGTATATCCGTTTACGGTTGTGCCGTATTCAACAGAGTCAACTATAAAACCGTTGCCGTCAGTAAGCACAACGTCTTCTCCGTATCTGTTAAGCCCCATGTCAACAAATGTCTGGTTTTTCTTTTTGTCATAATATGTTGCATTACTGCAGTAAACAGAATAATACCCTTTAGGCTTTATTACTGCTTCTGTTTTAAGGGGTATAGCTTTTTCAGGGGAAGAACTGTCAGAAAGCCTGTAAGATGAAAGGCTTACAGGCTTGTCAGTAGGGTTATAAAGTTCAATATAATCATAAGAATCTGCGCTTGTTATGCACATTTCGGAAATCACAACTTCCTTTTCCTTGCACATGTTTGCAGAGTCAATGCTGTCAAATCCCTTGACAGTGTTTTCTTTTCCGGGAGTCGCCTTTGGGAAATAACAGTATTTTCCGTCCTTATTGCAACCGTATGAAACGTTTGAAAGCAGGTCAGGCACGTTACATTGAACAACTGTCTGATTACCGTTATAAATTCCTATTGTTTCGTCTTTGTTTGAAAGTGAAAATCCTGCATGAATGTTTTTGCCCTCGGAATAGACTTTTTCTTTATTTGAAAGGTAAACCACAAGGTATCCGCCGTTTTTGATTGTAACGTCAGGAAAATACCATTTATCAGGTTTTGTTTTGTTATCAGAAAGTGATAATCCTTTTAAAGAAATTGCTTTGCTTCCGTAGTTGTAAATCTCAACCCAACCCACAAAATCTCCGTCTTCATCGGCAAGAGTCTGTGTGTTTGAAGTTGAAAATTCGTTTATCCTGAGCGTAATTTCGGCAAGTGTCAGCGGGCTTTTTGAGCCGTCAGCGACAACTTCGTTTATGGGTTGATTTATAGGGTCGTTAAGACTGCATGAACACAACAAAGTGGAAACCACCAGAAGCAACAAAACAGCCTTATATATTTTTCTTGACATCAATATCCTTCTTTCAATGGGTGTAACATAATATTATCAAAAAAATTATGCAATTTCAAGTTTTTTATGATTTGACAAAAAATGAGTATTTGCGAGAAAAACAGAGTATTTTGAAGAAAAAATGAGTGTTTTAAAATTATGGGTTGAAAAAGCACGAATATATACGAAATTTTTGCAAAAAAGTGTTGACTTTTCAAGGATTTCGCATTATATTATATCTAACAAAATAGGTAAAAAGGTAAGGGGGCTGTATAATTGGAAAAAGACATCATTATAGACCTTAAAAACATAGATGTTTCATACGGCGATAACAAAATACTTGATAATATCAGTCTCTATATCAGGGATAAAGAATTCATAACATTACTTGGTCCTTCCGGTTGCGGTAAAACAACTACTCTCAGAGTTATTGCAGGCTTTACACAACCTGATTGCGGTGATGTTATTTTTAATGGAAAAAAAATCAATAATGTTCCGCCATATAAAAGACAGGTTAATACCATTTTCCAGAAATATGCATTGTTTCCTCATCTCAATGTTTTTGAAAATATTGCATTCGGTCTCAGACTCAAGAAAAAGACAGATGCCGAAATTAAAGAGCGTGTAGCAGAAATGCTGGAGCTTGTAAACTTAAAAGGCTTTTCAAAGAGAAATATCGATTCTCTTTCAGGCGGTCAGCAGCAGCGTGTTGCAATTGCACGTGCTCTTGCAAACGACCCGAAAGTTTTGTTGCTTGACGAGCCTCTTGCGGCGCTTGACCTGAAGCTGAGAAAAGATATGCAGGTTGAACTTAAAAATATCCAGCAGAAATTGGGCATTACCTTTATTTTTGTTACTCACGACCAGGAAGAAGCTCTTTCAATGTCTGATACTGTTGTTGTTATGGATAACGGTGTCATTCAGCAGATAGGCACTCCTCAGGATATTTATAACGAGCCTAAAAATGCCTTTGTTGCCGACTTCATCGGCGAAAGTAACATTCTCGATGGTATCATGAAAGAAGACTTCCGTGCAACCTTTGCAGGCCACACTTTCCAGTGTCTTGATAAAGGTTTCGGAATAGGTGAGGCGGTAGACGTAGTTATCCGTCCTGAAGATATTGTTGTAACAACTCCCGATAAAGGCATGATTTCAGGCACAGTTACTTCAGTTACATTCAAAGGTGTTCACTACGAAATCATCGTTGATATCCGTGGTTTCAAGTGGATGATTCAGTCAATTCATGAGCAAAAAGTAGGCGATGAAATCGGCCTTGTTATTGAGCCTGATTCAATCCATATCATGAAAAAATCAATCTATTCAGGCAAATTCGGTGACTATAGTTCATTCAGTGATGAAATTGACCATCTGTCAGATATAACAGAAGAAGAATAATTAGGGAGGTCAGGCTATGGAAAAGAAAACTCTTTCCGCAAAGCTGCTTGCTTCTCCTCATATTGTATGGTCAGTGTTGTTTATAATTGCGCCGTTAATTATGGTTGCGTATTATTCCTTTACAAATGCTGACGGCAATTTCACCTTTGAGAACATAATAGCGCTTTCGGACTATAAAGACGTTTTTCTCAATTCAATATGGTACGGTATTGTGGCAACGATAATCTGTCTCATAATAGCTTACCCGACAGCATATTTTATTGCCCGTTCAAAGGCACGTGTGCAAAGCACAATGATTATGCTTGTTATGCTTCCTATGTGGACCAGCCTTATTGTGAGAATATATTCAATTATGTCGCTTATTGAAAATACAGGTATCATAAACACTTTTTTAGAAAAAATCGGTGTAGGCACCATTCAGATGATTAACACCTCAGGTGCAGTAGTTTTAGGTATGGTCTATGACTTTTTACCTTTCATGATTCTTCCGATTTATTCAGTCCTTACAAAACTTGATAACAGACTTATTGAATCTGCACACGATTTGGGTGCAAATAAAATTACTGTTCTTATGAAAGTTATTCTTCCGTTGAGCCGTTCAGGTATTCTTTCAGGAATTACAATGGTTTTCGTTCCCTCAGTAAGTACTTTCTATATTTCACAGAAATTAGGCGGAGGAAACTTTGCCCTTGTAGGTGAAATTATTGAAGGACAGTTTGTAACTTCAAACAACTTCAATCTCGGTGCGTCATTATCCCTTGTTCTTATGGTGCTTATCCTTATCTGCATGGCGGTAATGAACCACTTCTCAGGTGATGAAGAAGAAAGTTCAGGAGGTCTTATGCCATGAGTACGAAAATGAAT
>JAZSFV010000163.1:0-13349 GCA_045532395.1 Acutalibacteraceae bacterium | reverse complement strand
GATGTTACCTGCTTCAAAGCCTGTGCGGTGGTCTTTGGCAAGAGTGTAGGGCATAAATACATAGGAGCGGATCTGGCTGCCCCATGCAATTTCTCTCTGCTCACCCTTGATATCATCAATCTTGTCAAGGTGTTCGCGCTCCTTGATTTCAATGAGCTTTGATTTGAGCATCTTCATTGCAACTTCTCTGTTCTGATGCTGGCTTCTTTCAACCTGACATGAAACGATAATGCCTGTGGGGATATGAGTAAGACGGACTGCAGATGAAGTTTTGTTAACTTTCTGTCCGCCTGCACCTGATGCACGGTAAACGTCCATTCTGATATCATCAGGGCTGATTTCAACCTGAATTGTATCGTCGATTTCAGGCATAACTTCAAGAGAAGCGAAAGAAGTGTGTCTTCTGCCTGATGCGTCGAAAGGTGAAACACGTACAAGACGGTGAACACCTGATTCACTTTTCATGAATCCGTAAGCGTTTTCACCTTCGATAAGAAGTGTAGCAGATTTAAGACCTGCTTCGTCTCCGTCAAGGAAGTCAAGCATGCTTACTTTGAAGCCGTGTGCTTCGCCCCAGTGCTGATACATACGCACAAGCATCTGTGCCCAGTCCTGGGCTTCTGTGCCACCTGCACCTGCGTGGAAAGTAAGAAGTGCATTCTTTGAGTCATATTCGCCTGTAAGCAGAGTGGAAAGAGTCTGCTTTTCAAGCTCTTTTTCAACTGCAGAAACGCTCTCTGTACATTCTTCGAGAAGTTCAAGGTCTTCTGCTTCATCAGCAAGTTCAATCATAACAAGTGCATCTTCAAAGTCGCCTTTGAGTTTAGTGTATGCGTTTACTTTGTTTTTAAGAGAACTTGTTCTCTGAAGAACTTTTTGCGAGTTTTCAATATCGTCCCAGAAACCTTCTTCAGTCTGCTGAAGTTCAAGCTTTGCGATTTCTTCGTTGATTTTTTCGACCCCGACAGCCTCGTAAAGGCTGTCGAGTTCGTCCTGGTGGTCTAAAAGTTGTAATCTTAACTGTTCAAATTGAATCATAAATTATCGAATCTCCAAATTAGTCCTGTTCTGACTTTTTCTTTCTCTTAAATGTTACCATAGCAGTTGTAAGAGCTACGGGAAGAATAATAAATGCAACGTAAGGAACAACATCGCCTGTTTCTACAACTTCTGAAACGTTTGCATCAGTACCTCTTGCCAAATCAAGTGTTATTGCATTGGGCTCAGCTGTGTTATCGGGAGTGTTGATAACGGGAGCAACATATTCTTCAACGTCAGTTTTGACAATTGCGAAGCTGTCTATACCGATTGCTTCACTTCCGTCTACATTGTAAGCATCAAAGAAGAGTTTGTTGCCTTCAATTCTGATTGAAGCAAATGCAGGAAGTTTGCTGTCTACAATTTTTTCTGCTCTGGGGAATAATTCATCTGTAAGAGCGTTGTCTTTAGAAACGTAGTATTTAACGCCTGCACAACCTGTGATTGCGTAGATTGTTCCCTGGGGGTCAACTTTTGCTGTGTAAGTTTTGCCGTTATAAGTAATTTCCTGAGTTTCTGAAGGAACAACCTTGTTGTTTGCCATAGCATCTGTTCTGAGGTAAACGTGGTCGTGACCCTGGAATACCATATCGATATCAAGTTCGGGCATAAGTGTTGAAAGCTGTTTACGTATAGCAATTACATCGTCATCATCGTAGTGTGAGCCGTTTGAATAGGGGGCTTTGTGAAGTGCTACGAATTTCCAGTCTGCATCGCTTGCGTTCATATCAGCTTTAAGCCATTCAATCTGTTCATCGCTGATAGCTTCATCTTCGTTGAGGTTATTAGTGTTGAGAACTGCAAAATGAGCGTTGTTGTAATCGAATGAATAGTAAGCACCTGTAGTTGTATCCTGTTCGGGAACGTTTGGAAGAACAAAGTTCTGGTCAAGTGCAAATTCACTGCCTGACATTGATTCATGGTTACCTGCTGTAGGCATGAAAGGTGTGCTCATAAGAGTATCAGATGAGTTGTTTGCGAAGTATGACCAGAGTTTAAGGTTTGAACCCATGTCAACCTGGTCGCCTGTTGAAAGGAGGAATTTATAGTCAGGCACTTCTTTTTTTGCAACTCTTAAGAGGTTTGCAAAAACATCAAACTGCTGTGAGTTCTGAGCCTGAGTATCAGTTATGTGAAGGAATGTGAATGCTCTTGAGTTATCTGCTGTTTCAAGAACGCCCATGTCGCTCCACCAGCCTCTTTCTGCATCGCCGATACGGTAGCAGTATTTTGTGCCGGGTTCAAGACCTGTGAGTTTAACGATGTGTCTTGTAAGTTTTGTTTCATAAGGCATAATGCCGATAAGACCAAAGTCAATAGCGGGAGTTTCTCTTATGATGCCTTCTTCTGTGATTGTTTCAATGTTTGCTGAAGAAGTGGGCTTGCCTGTGAATATGGGGTTAGCACTGTAAGGAACAAGTTCAATATCTGTACCCTTAACAGAATCCTTTGTATACCAGCTGATGTTGAAACTTGAAGAAGAATCTTCACCGTAAGTTACTGTAACTATTGAAGGTGCTCTGAAGTTGTAGGGAGTAACTTCAGGCTTTTCTTTACCACTGTATGTATAAGTTACGTTCATATCGCCCTGCGGTTTGGGATTCTTGTCGTCAATGAATGCACCGATAACTGTTGCAAACTCAATGCCGATAGCCTGATACTGGCTTTCTGTAAGGTATTCTTCAAGAAGTTCTTCTTTGGTTGCATCAAGTGAATCCCAGGGAAGAACACCAAGGTTGAATACGAAATCAACGATGTTTGTAAGTGATTTATCTCCGCAGAGAATAACTGTAAGAAGTGCGTCAACGATTTTACCGATGATGAAGCCGAATTTACCGAAGGGGAATGCGGCATCAATGTTAAGTGACATATTTGCAAGAAGTTCATCAAGTAAAAGGTCGTTGAGGATGATGTCGATAAGTGAAAGGAAGAGAGTTTCAGCAAATACTGTGTCTTCTGTCATCTGTTTGAAGCAATCCTGAATGAATGCATCGTTTTCAAGGTTTTCGTTACCGCCATACATGTAAGCGAGGAATGTGAGAACAAGGTCGCCCATGTTACCGCCTCTTGTGGGGTCGCCGAAGCCGAGAGTGTCGATAAATGCTGTACAGGGAACATCAGAAATCTGAATGTTTGCTACTTTTGTGATGATTCTTTCCATAAGGTCGTAAAGAACATCAACGTCTGTAAGGTATGTGTCATAAAGCTGGTCGCAGAGGTCGTCTGCAAGAGCCATAATGTTTTCTGCTGTGAAAATATCAATAGGTCCTAAAGAGATGCCCGCAAATGCATCTGAAAGAATCTGTTCAAGGTCAATGCCCTCAAGAGCAAGGTATTCAAGGATACCGCCTGCTTCAGAAATACCATCAAAGATTGAACCGAGGTTGTATTTGATGATGTTCATAGCAAGCGTAGTAACATCACCGTTGCCGTAAGCTTTGCCGAAAGCAATATTTTTGAAGGGCTTCGGCTGTTCAACGCCGTAAAGCATTACAGGAGCATTTTCGTCTATATCGTGGTACTGGAAGTTACCTGTAAGTTCACCGTTTTTACCTTTTGTGAATTCAGTTACATACATACCGCAAGGGAATGTACCTGCAGGAGGTGTTTCGCATTCATACATTACTTCACCACTGTCAGTAACGAACTTTGTAACGTCAGCAAGGTGCTGATGTCCGCAGAAATTGAAGTGCATACCTGCTTCTGCAAGTTTAGTTGCTCTGCCTTCAGAATCTTCAATGATGAAGCCTGTAAGGATTTTTGACTGGTATGAACCGATGTGGTCAATAAGGCTTGAGTGTGAAACGCCGATGATTTCTTCACCGTTTGCTTTTGCGTCCGCACATTCTTTGAGTGCCCATTCAAGAAGGTCATCGCTTAACTGCTGTGCAGTGTCGTGTTCGTCTGTGCCTGTTTTTGTACAGTCAGCAGTGTAACGGTTTGTATCAAGAAGGATAAGTCTGTATCCGCCGTCAAGACGTACTGAGTAAGACATACCACCCTGACGTTTTCCTTCGGGAGGAGTATATGTATGGTAAGCAATATCATAACCGAGGTTTTTGTAAAGTTCACGATAATCTTCAGGAGTAGTTCTTCTTGCTGCTTCTTTTTTATCGTTTACAAAAGAATATGCTTTTGCGTTGTTGATATCGTGGTTACCGTTGATTACGATAACATCAATGCCTGTCTTTTCTTCCCATGCTTCAAGTTTGCCTACAAGTTCAACGTGGGATTCGTATTCGCCCTGATATGTAAGGTCTCCGGGAATAATAAGGTAGGGGTTTTCTGCATCTTTAAGCTGCGCTTCCATTGTAATAAGAGCGGTATCAAGACAGTCTGCAGTTAAATCAAGTGTTGTGGTTGAACCAGCAACAAGTGCCTGATAATCTTCAGTTCTGTTACCTTTAAGAGAATTTGCATAGTAGTGAATGTCTGAAAGTGTGGCAAATGTCAATTTGTCGTCACTATCTGCAAAAACTGAGAACGGAACTGCAGCAATAATCATAACCGTAGTCATGATAATTGCAAGAATTCTTGTTTTTGTTCTTTTCATTTTTGAACCTTCTTTCGCTTAATTTTCATCATCTGCAATAAAACTTTCAATGCCGAGTATTTCTTCGGACTGACTGCTTTCAAGCAATTCAACATTTTTTAATTTTTTTGTGATGATGTTGTTTCTGTTTTGCGCATCGTCAAGAACTTTTCCTGCTTCGTCTACTTTCCTGCGTGCTTTTTCAAGAAGCAGACCGAATTTTTCGTACTGTGTTCTGGCGGCTGCAAGCAGCTTTCTTACTTCTGCTGCTTTTTCATTTATCGCAACGGCTCTGAAGCCGACGGACAAGGAATTGAGAAGTGCCGTAACAGTTGAGGGGCCTGCAACCATAATGTTGTATTCATTATGGAGTTTTTCTATAAGCCCTGTCTTTGATGAGGCAACTTCGGCATAAAGACCTTCTGTTGCAAGGTACATTATTGCAAAAGGTGTTGTTTTAGGCACGTTTATGTACTTTGTGATTTCTTTTGCCTTTGCAGTTACACTTGCTTCAAACTCTTTTCGTGCCTGCATTGTAAGCAGTGCATCTCCGCTTTCTGCGGCAGTTGAGAGTCTTATATAACTTTCAACAGGGAATTTTGAGTCGATAGGCAACCAGATAGGCTCGTCCTTTGAATCAGAGGAGGGGATTCTGATTGCAAACTCAACTTTCTCTGTATTTGACTTTGTTGAAACGTTTCTGTCAAACATGTTGGGGATAGTTTCTTCAAGTATTCTTTCAAGCTGAACCTCCGCCCATGTTCCTCTTGCCTTGACATTCGTAAGAACTCTGTTAAGGTCTGTAACTCCGGCAGAAAGGTTTTTCATTTCGCCAAGTGATTTGTAAACGTTTTCAAGTTGTTCTGAAACTGTCTTGAAAGAACTGTTAAGCCTTGTCGTAAGGGTTGCAGTCAACTTTTCATCAACTGTTTCGCGCATTTTTTCAAGACGCAGTTCGTTGCTCTTCTGCATTTCTTCGATGGACTTGCGTATTACCAGATTCTGTCTTTCGGTCTGTTCTGAATTTTCTTTCCTCATTGAACCGAGAGAGTTGGAAATAAGCTCGTTCATCTTGAGATGATAGTCGTATGTATCTTTTCTCATCTTGAGAAGTTCATCAGCCATCTTCTGGATTGACGAAGCCGTTTCTTCACGCATGATTTTCTGGCTCGTTGCAAGGTCTGCACGGTTTCTCTGAAGTTCATCTGCCACATGACGGCTGTCAAAGGATATTGCTGAAAGCTTTTCAGTCAACACACGTATTTCTTTTTCATCATCTTTTGATTTTCTTTTTTGTGCAAGAAGAATTATAAGCAAAACTGCGGTGAGTAATATGTTTCCCGCAATAAGAAGCGGAACTAAAAATTCCTGCATTTTTACCTCCTGTTAATATACACATAAATATACCTATATAATATACCACAAAAAAAGTGTCTTGTATATACATTTTTAAAAAATCATAAAAGTTTTTGTAAAATAGTAGAAAGTGAAGAAAAAATTTGATATAATATCTTTTACAATGATTTTGACGGAGATATTTTTATGATAAAAAGAGTGTTTGCAGCCTTTCTGGCAGTGTTTCTGATACTTCCGTTGTTCTCTTCCTGCGGTAAGGGAGAGGGTAAGGATTTGTATTATCCGATTTATGACGACCCGGTAAGCTTTGACCCGCAGATAGCGTCTGACAACGCTTCAAAAATCGTGGTTTACAACTGCTTCGAGGGTCTTGTAAGAGTGGATAGTGATGGTAAAATAATTCCCGGTGTTGCAACAAGCTGGCAGGTAAGTCCTGACGGGCTCACGTACACTTTTAATTTGCGTAAAGAGGCAAAATGGTATATGAGCGATTACGCAAAAGAGCTTCTTGATGAAAAAAGCGCTGCAAATTTTAATTACAGAGTAACTGCTTACGACTTTGTTTATGGCCTCAGACGTGCTTTTAATTCTGCCATGCAGCCCAGCACAGACGCAGGCCTTTATGCAATAAAAAATGCAAATGAAGTGTATAATAAGCAATTGCCTGAAACTGCGTTGGGAGTAACGGCGGTAAATGAAAGTACTCTTAAAATTGAACTTAAAGCGCCTAACAATAATTTCCTTAAAGCTTTGAGCACATCTGCCGCTATGCCTTGCAGAAAAGAGTTTTTTGAAGCAACCAAAGGCAGATATGGTCTTGACCCTGAAAAAGTTATTTATAACGGACCGTTTTATCTGTATTCATGGTCTGAAGGTGTAAATCTTGTGCTTAATAAAAACGAAAGTTATTCAGGCGAGAAAGAAGTAAAACCTGCTTCTGTCAATCTTTATGTAAACAGCGACTATAACACAAGAGTGGAAAAACTCGAAGACAATACTTATGATGCATGTCCGTTATCAGTCGGTCAGAAAAAACTGCTTGAAGAAGAAAAGAAAATTTCTTATCTCAATTACAGCAACGCAACATGGGGCTTCAGCTTCAATTGTTCAAAAGAAGCAATGAAAAATGACGATATGCGTATGGCTCTTGCCTATGCAGTTGATGTAACAAAAATTCCGCTTCCTGCTCATTGCAGGTCATATGCAGTGGGAATTGTACCCGATATATGCCTGAATGGTCAGGCAAGCTACAGAAGTCAGGCAGGTAAAATACGTAATCTGCCTGTAAATAAAAATGCAGCCCGTACCAGACTTAACAGTGCTCTCGAAGCTCTTGAAGCAGATTATGTGAAGTTTAATATAATCTGTACACCTGAATTCGAAAACACAGTCAAATTAGCGGTCCAGAGCTGGCAGAATATGCTTGGTGTTAATGTAAGCTTTGTTATTGAAACTTTCAATGAAACTGAATTTGAAACAAAACTTTCTGCAGGCGAATATGATATTGCGTTTGCCAAAATCACCGCACAGAGTGAAAATGTTGTGTCATTTTTCAGAATGTTCAATTCTTCAGACGAAAATAATGCCATGTATTATGATTCGCCTACGTACAATCTGATTATGGAAAAGGTTATACACGAAGTAGGTCAGAGTGAAGTTCTTTCAAATTGTGTTGCGGCGGAAAGGCACTTGGTTAACTCTGCTGTTTTCATTCCTATGTTCCATGAAGACAGTTATTTAGGCCTTGCAAAAGGTGTCAGCGGAATTTACTGTGTTGAGGCAGGAAATGTGCCTGTTTTTATTGACGGAATCAGAAAATAATTTTCTTTTTTAGAAAAATAAAATATTTTCACATAAAAATTATAAAAATTTATCAAAAAAGTGTTGCAAAATTTCTTTAAATAGTGCATAATTAGTAATAGCATATAATCGTGTGCACCGAAAGGAGATGGTGTCAAGGATGGCTCAAGACACAGAAGTAAAAACAGTAGAGACTGCAAATGGCGATATGCCCGCAGTTGCATCTGAAAGCGTTTACGGAAAAAGGTACGTCGGCGCAAAAGAACTTATCACCTTGTTTGTTACAGGTGAAGTAAATAAGTTCAATCTTGAAGGTTATTTGTCATATTTCATGCTCAACGTTTTTGGGCTCGACTCAAGAATTATTGCAGCTTTTGCTCTCGCAACTCTTGCGTGGGACCTTATTAACGACTCAATCTTCGCATACATAGTTGACAGAACAAGAACACGTTTCGGTAAATTCAAACCGTGGGCATTTGCCACAATCGGTCCATATGCCGTAGCATGTATTGCCCTTTGGGTAACTCCTCTCTTCATCGAAGACCAGAACTGGGGTCCTCTTTCATGGCAGAAGATTGCTATTTACTGCGTAATCTCAGTGCTGAAAGAAACGATAGGTACGTTGTATTCCTGTGCTGTTAACGGTCTTAACTCAACATATACCCCGAGTATCGACGACAAGGCAGCCCTTATTGCTCTTGATAATATCGGTGACTTTGAAAAAGTTCCCGGTTATGCAATGGTTATTCTTCTTGACCTTGCAGCAGTTGGTGCAATCGGCATTTCAGTTGAAAACGTTTACATCTTCATGGGCGCAGGTACAGTTCTTGTATCATTGCTTGGTATGTTCGTCCGAATCTGTGTTATTAAAGAACGTATCGTTCAGGTTGAAGAGAAGCCCAAACTTTCCGATGGTCTTCGTAACTTCTTCGGTAACAGACTTCAGGTTCTTCTCACACTTTCAGACATTCTTTCTGCATTCGGTAACGTTGGCGGCCCGTTCTCAAACATGTTCTGGCTTGACGTTATGGGTTCAGCATCACTTCAGGTTATCTGCGGTATCCCCGCATCACCCCTTACATACGTTTCATACATGTACTTGCCCAAGTTGAGAAAGAAATTCTCAACCAAAGCACTCTGGTATATGTCACGTGCCGTTCCGGAAATCGGTTGGATTGTTGCATTCATCATAGGCTTCAACAACCTTGATAAGCTCTGGATTATGATTCCTGCTCTTATGTTCCGTGAAATGTGTATCTCAGCCGTTTACTCAATCGGTAAGGTTATCCCGCAGCTTATGCAGCAGGAAATCATCGACTACGGTGAATGGAAGACAGGTAAGCGTACAGAGGCTATGACAAGCTTTATCGCAAGCCTTGCAACAAAGATTGTTACTCAGGTTCAGAATGCTATTTCAACTGCAGTTGTTTCATTCATCGGCTACGAAGCAGGTGTTGGCACAGTTCAGACAATGAAAACAAAGCAGGCTATCTTTGCAATGTATTCAGTTATTCCGATTGTTCTTGGTATCTTTGCTTACGTTCCCATGTTCTTCTATAACTTGGACGACAAAACAAAGACAATCATGTACCACGAACTTACAGAACGTCGTAACAACATCATTAAGAAATCACAGGAAAATGCTATCGACACTGGTGCTGAAACAGCAGGCTCTGAAGCATAATTCAAACAAACACAAATTTCAAGGTGTCTCACAAGGGACACCTTGTTTTTTTACCTGACAAAAATTAACCCTGATTTACTTTTGGTAAATCAGGGTTAAAATGTTTTTTTATAAAGTTTTTATTTGCCCCAGTATTTTCTGTCAAGGCTTCTGTATTGCACTGCTTCTGCTATGTGGTCTGCAGTAATTATGTCGCTTCCATAGAGGTCTGCAATTGTGCGTGCGATTTTCAGCACTTTATCGTAAGCTCTTGCGGAAAGCGAAAGCCTGTCAAAAACTATGCGAAGCAGGTCTTTTGCTTCATCTGTCATTTCGCAATATTCCTGGGTCTGTTTGGCAGTCATCTGTGCATTGCATGAAATTCCCGTGCCTGCAAGTCGCATTTGCTGCATTCTTCTGGCCTCGTTTACACGCTTTTTGATATCTGCTGATTTTTCGCCTCTTTCTGATTCAGAAAGACTGTCAAAATCTACAGGCGGAACCTCTACATGAATATCAATTCTGTCAAGCAGAGGTCCTGAAACTTTGTTTAAATATCTGCTTACTGTACCTTTCGGACATGTGCATTCGCGTGTAGGATGGGAATAATATCCGCAAGGGCAGGGGTTCATAGCGCAAACTAACATTACTGAGCATGGATATGTTACTGTTGCTTGTGAACGTGAAATTGAAATCACACCGTCTTCTATTGGCTGACGCATAATTTCCATAGAACTGCGTGAAAATTCAGGTAATTCGTCAAGAAAGAGAATTCCGTTATGTGCAAGGGAAATCTCGCCCGGCTTCGGGATTGCTCCGCCACCGGAAAGTCCGATAGGCGAAACAGTATGATGCGGTGAGCGGAAAGGTTTTTTTGTAATAAGGGGATTATCCTTTGAAAGTTTTCCTGCGATTGAATAAATTTTTGTTGTTTCAAGAGATTCTTCAAAAGTCATGTCAGGCAGAATTGTAGGTAATCTTTTTGCAAGCATGCTTTTGCCTGAGCCGGGCGGACCGATAAGCATAACATTATGTCCGCCGGCAGCCGCAATTTCAAGGGCTCTTTTTGCATCGTACTGACCTTTGACATCAGCAAAATCAACTAATGCATCAAGGTATGTGTCTTCTTTTTTCTGGTAAACTACAGGTGAAAGCTCGGTTTCACCTTCAAGGAAGGATATAATTTCTTTTATGGTGTTAACGGGATATACGTTTATTCCGTGGACTACAGAGCACTCATAAGCATTATCTTTCGGCACAAAAACATCACGTATTCCGTTGTTGTAAGCTTCGATGACCATAGGCAGCGCACCGTTTACTTTTCTGATTTCACCGCCAAGAGACAATTCTCCGATAAATGCAGATGTTTCAGGTAACGGCTTTATCTGTCTTGATGCAGCAAGAACTGCAAGAAGAATAGGCAAATCGTAAACTGTGCCTTCTTTTTTAGTGTCTGCCGGTGCAAGGTTTACCGTTATTCTGCTTATAGGGAAAGAAAGAGAACTGTTTTTTATTGCAGAGCGGACGCGCTCTTTTGCTTCACTTACCGATGTGTTGGGTAAACCAACAATATCAAAATGCGGTAAGCCGCCGCTTATGTCAATTTCCACGTTTATCATGTATGAGTGCATGCCGATAAGCCCCATACTTCTGACGGATGTAAACATAAGAAATATCTCCCGATAAATTATTCAACGTAAGTGTATTTGCATGTGTATTCATCGTTTACAACTGATTTATCGTCGTTTATAAATACACCTTTCTGGATTACTATGTCATAATCCTGTCCGGGGATAAGGTCCTCAAGTCCGATAGTACCTTTGATGAAAATTTTACCGTTTTCTGCTTTGAATTCAACATCTTTGTTGATGTATCTTATGAAAGTACCGTTTTCGTTTTTATATTTCAGAAGAAGAAGTGCTTCAAAATTCTGTGTAGCAACTGCATTGAACTGAGTAACGCCGGGGATTTGTGCACTTACTGAAAAATAACCGTTTTTATCGTCTTTTGTAAGATTAACTTCCACGTTTGAGGGAATAACTGTTTTTGCATTTGCGTATTTTTCAATTGAACTTTCCCATGAATCGGTTTCGGTTGCATTTGCGTAGAAATCAGCAACAATTTCCTTGTTTACATAGTTGTCTTTTTTGTAGCTGATGCTGTTTTCTTTAAGCACTGCATGATAAAGTGTGTTTTCTTTCTGGAGTTTTTTGTCAAACTTTATCTTTAATGTAAGTGTACCGCCCTGAAGTCCTTCAACCTTGTTTGCAACGTATTTAGGTGCTTCAATGATTTCACCGTTAATAGTTACTGTCTGGTTTTTTGAATCAGTATATGTCATGTAAAAACCTCTGGCGTTTTCAACATAGAACTGAGGCTGACCTTCAAGGAAGGGGCATGCATAAGAAAATTCAATAGTTGAATCGTCAATTATGTTAACTTCTCTAAATGTATCGCTGTATGTTGTTTCATGAGCGGCTTTTTTTTCTTTGAGCCCGAAATAAATTCCGAGACCAACGCCTGCAGCCAAAAGCACCGCCAGAACAACGGCAATTGTTATTTTACCTTTTTTTGATAATTCTTTTTTCTCTTTTTTTGTTGCTTTTTTCATGACTTTTCTCCTTTATAGCATTTATCACAAATTCCGTAAAATACACACTTAGCGCCGTTAAGACGGAAGTTGTGGTGAGTGTAAATATGTTCAGTCAGCTTATCCACGGTTTCACATTCCATGTGAATAAGTTTTCCGCACTTTTCGCACTTCATGTGATAATGGTTTGAACAGGATTCGTGAGAAACAAGATACTGATAGCATACGCTTCTTTCGCCGTCTACGGTGTATTTTTTTACAACACCTTCTTCAGCAAGCTTCTCAAGGTAACGATAAACTGTGGATTTGCCTACGGCTGCTCCTTTTTCGCTGAGTAAAGCAGTCACATCATCTACCGTAAAATGGCCCGAACCATGGTTTTCAACCACCTCAAGAATCAGGTCGCGTTGCTTTGTTTTATACACGGAAGCTCTGTTTTCCAAGTTTTCACCGCCCTAAACAATACTTATCATAATTTTACATGTTTTCGTCAGAAAAGTCAAGAAAAGGTATTTAAAGTTCTTATTAGAAAAAATACGGAAGATAATTGTGTTAAATCTACAAAAAATACAATAAAATGTTGAAAAAATTCAACTTATTTGTGAATTTTCGTTGACAAACCCTAAAAAAAGTATTATGATAGGTCTTGTAAATGGTAAGAGGTGGATAAATGGATAGTGTGAATTACCATAAGATGTCAGATGAAGAATTGGTTGAGCTTTGCAGGCGTTACGATGATGTGGCTTTGCAGACGCTTATCAAAAGAATGGAAAGTGTTATTGCAGGTTGTGTTTCTTCTTTTTCTGACAGCCGCTTCGAGAATGAAGACCTTATGCAGGAGGGGCTTGTTGCTTGTTTCAGAGCGATATTAAGCTTCAATAACGAAAAAGGTGCTTCTTTTAAAACCTATGTTTCTGTCTGTGTTAAAAATGCTCTCAAAAATTTTGTCAAGAAGAAAAATAACGTTTTCCTTTCTGCAGATGATGATTTCGTACCCTTTGGTGACGAAACTGTGGGCGGCACGACGGCAGAGGATGAATACATTTCATCAGAAAATTACAAAGACTTGCGTGAAAGTCTTAAGAGAGTTCTTTCTCCCGCAGAATATACTGTATTCAGTCTCTTTGTAGACGGTATGAGTTATTCTGAAATTGCAGAAAAAACAGGCCAGAGCTTTAAAAGTGTTGACAGTGCCTTGCAGAGAGTGAGAAAAAAACTCAAATCAATTATGTCATAAACAGAACAATCTGTTTATAAATAAAGCCCCATCGGGACTAATACTTACAAGAGAGGTCATTAAAATGTACGAAGACAAAACCCTCATCTGCAAGGAATGCGGAAACGAATTTATTTTCTCAGCAGGTGAGCAG
>JAZSFV010000161.1:0-6992 GCA_045532395.1 Acutalibacteraceae bacterium | reverse complement strand
GGTCGCAGCTTTCCATGTATGGTGAACTGATGACTGTTTTTAACGATATCATCGAAATGGAAAACGAACTTGAAAACCTTTCAAGAGAAATCGACAGAAACGAAGGAAACCTTGACGAATTAATTGCAAGACAAAGTTTTCTGACTGAAAAATTTCAGTCTTCAGGCGGACTTACATACAAAAGCCGGGCAAGAGCAACACTTATCGGTCTCGGTTTTTCCGAAGATGATTTTTATATTCCCGTAAGTGCTTTAAGCGGTGGTCAGAAATCAAAACTTTCCCTTGCGAAGCTTCTTTTATGTGGTGCAAATTTACTGCTTCTTGACGAGCCTACAACCCACCTTGATATTGAAAGCGTTGAATGGCTTGAAGATTTCTTACGCGATTTTAAAGGTGCTTCCCTTGTAATTTCACATGACAGATATTTCCTTGATAAAGTTACTTCAAAAACACTTGAAATTGAAAACAAAAAACTTACCTTGAGAAAAGGTAACTACACAACTTCATTAAAACAGAAAGAAATTGACAAACTGACTGCTCAGAGAAACTACGATAACACTATGGCGGAAGTCCACAGAATCGAAGGCATTATCGCCCAGCAGAGACAGTTTAACAGAGAAAAAAATATCAGGACTGCGGAAAGTAAGCAGAAAATGATTGACCGTATGCTTGAAAACCTTGAAACTCCTGACGAAAAGTTGGAAGAATTTAATTTCAAATTTTCAGCAGAAGAAAAGAGCGGAAACGATGTTCTGTTTATAAAAGATCTGCAGAAATCTTTTGATTCAAAAAGGCTTTTCAGAAATGTCAATTTCAATCTCTATAAAAAAGATAAAATGTTTCTTCTCGGCCCTAACGGTTGCGGAAAAACAACTTTGCTTAAAATTCTGACAGGAAAAGAAACAGCAGATTTCGGCGAATACATTTTCGGTGCGAACGTAAAAATCGGCTACTTTGACCAGAGCCTTGCAGGACTTGACGACAGCAAAACTGCAATTGATGAAATCTGGGACGAGCATAGAGATTTCAACGAAACTATGGTAAGAAGTGCACTTGCTATGTTTCTTTTCAAAGGCGAAGATGTTTTCAAAAAAGTCGGTGAATTAAGCGGTGGTGAAAAGGCACGAATTGCACTTCTGAAACTTATGCTTACAAAGTCAAATCTTCTGCTTCTTGACGAACCTACAAACCACCTTGACATCCGTTCACGTGAAGCGTTGGAAAAAGCACTTTTATCTTATGACGGAACTGTGCTTACCGTTTCTCATGACCGATATTTCATCAATAAACTTGCAACAAGAATTGTAAGATTTTACGATGACGGAATAAAAAGTTTTGACGGAAATTATGACGATTACTGTGCATCTCTTGAAAGTGAAAAAGAATTAGTGCAGACAGTGAAAAAAGAAAAACCATCACAAAACGATTATAAACTCCGTAAAGAAATGAAAAGTGAACACAGAAGGTTGCAGACTGCAATTAAAAAGTGTGAAGAAGAAATTGAAAAAAATGAAGAAGAAACATGTCTTCTTACAGAAGAACTTTCTCTTCCTGAAGTTGCTTCCGATTACGAAAAAGTAACTGAGCTTACAAACAAATTAAACTCTTTAAAATCAAGGCTTGATGAACTGATGGAAGAATGGGAAATTCTTTCTGACAAATTCAGTGTACTTGATGAAAAAATCGTTGCAAATCGCACCGATGTTTGATATACTAAATTTAATTATTAAAAATAAATATGAGAGGTGTAAAAATGAAACCTTACATTTTAAAAAGACATCTTAACAGAGTGCCTACTTTCTATGAAGTTGACTCTCCTGAAATCCCCAAGGCTTTGTTTGAAGCAGAGTGTGTCAAACCTGACCTTACAGATTTCCCCCTCCCCCTTCCTTCAAAGAAAAAGGATTACACTTGTTTTGTAAAAACTGATGATGGTGCTGAATGGTACGGTGCTACAACAGGTCTTACAAGATACGACGCAGATGCTGAACGTATGGAAGATAAAGTTATGTACTTTGCTGCTGACAGACATCTTAACGACAACAAAGTAGAAAAACTTCTTGCTGACGGAAATTCAGTATGGGTTAAAACAGAAACAGGCGTTGTACATATTCAGTTTGTTGAATATTCAACTGACGAAAAGGCAAACGTTCTTCTTCAGGAAACTCTCGACATCGTTGACAGACGCGGTATGGTAAGCCAGAGAAGACTTAATAAAGCACGTGACCTTGCTTCAAAATTCTATGATAACGAATGCGATAACGATGGTGGTTTCACTGCAGCATATGCAGTTGGTGAACTTTTCCACTATGCAACTTTAGTCAGAGAAAAAGGTGCAGAAGACCCTGAAACTCTCCGCATCAAAGACGTTGCAACAAGAGCATGTGAAGCTTGTCTTCTTCTTTTCTATGTTCCCGGCAGAGGTGACGGTTTCTTTGCAAGAACATATATGTGTGCAGACGAAAGAATCCCCGATGATGGTCTTTTCTTCAAAAGAAACGGTGATACTGCAACATTGAGAGATTCAGGCTATGCAAGACATCTTAATGCGGTAGGTGCTGAAAGCTATTGCGGAGCACCTATCCCTGAAAGACTTAAACATCTCTACACAGATTTAGGTTATACAGAAGATGACCTTATCTATAAAGCAGACACATCAAGTGACGAAGTTACAATTCAGTATCTTATGATGAGATATGCTCATGAAATTCTCGGTCCTGTTGACCCTGAACTTGATGAAATTATCAAAGAAACAATCAAAAACACAACATATCATTTCATTGACCACGGTTACCAGATGTGCGATTTCCACGGTGGTCCTACAGCATGGGCAAAATGGAACCTTGACTACTTCAATTCAGAAATGGGTTGGTCTGACGGTGCTCTTAATGCTGCTGAAATGATGTTCTATCTCAAAGCTGCAGACCTTGTTCTCGGCGGTGACGAAAAAGTTAAAGCTGCTCTTAAAGACGTTTATTCATTGGGTTATCCCGAACTTGCAACAAAGCATCACGAAAGATTCTACAAAGCAAGTATGGCAAACGATTATGACCTGAGAGAAGATATGATGTACGGCGACCATATGCTTGCAGTTGTTTCTTTCTGGCAGCTTTGCGACCTTGAAAAAGAAGCAGAATATCTTGAAAAATGGAAAACAGGCTTCAGAAGCTGGAGAACAACTCTTGCTAAAGAACATTCTCCCTGCTATGACTTTGCATACACTCTGGCAACAGGCGACGAAATCGATATGGAAAGAGCAGTAAATTATTTCTACCGTTGTCCTCCCTCACGTCTTGCATCAGGTGTTACAATTGACAGAAAAGACTATCCCATGCAGTACCGTTTCAGCGGCACAAGAAAAGAACTTTCTTCACTTCTCCCTGCTGACGAAAGATTCATCGCAAAATACGACAGAAACCCCATGGCTTACTGTGCAGAAGATTCAGGCGGTATGTTCTGCGTAGAAAGTTGCTTTGTTTATACTTTCGCTTATTGGACCGGCCGTTACTTTGGACTTATTAAAGGAGAAGAATGATT
The DNA here is from genome assembly GCA_045532395.1 of Acutalibacteraceae bacterium. Lineage (GTDB taxonomy): Bacteria > Bacillota > Clostridia > Oscillospirales > Acutalibacteraceae > SIG575. Next base: position 3,455 of record JAZSFV010000161.1, on the reverse strand, counting down.
ATGAAAAATTACACATTCGCTGTTTTAAAAGCAGATAAAGAAAACCTCTCCGAAAGTTTTAAGAAAGCAGTTGCTTTCCTTGAAAAAGGTGAAAACAACAAACTCAACGCTTTCTATGCGGGAGAATATAAAATCATCAAAAAGAACGAACCCGAACTTTTTGAAAAAATCAAAGCTTTCGTTGAAGCAGAAAAGCTTCAGCCCCTCGGTGCATGGTGGTGTGAAAGCACAGATGAAAAAATCTCTCTTGAAAATATAGCAAGAAACACTCTCTATTCACAGAAATTTTTCAAAAAGAATTTCGGAAAAATTTTCCGCACAGGTTTCGGCAAAAAAATCAACAATTCACTTGCTGTTGAAATTCTTTTCCGTTCAAAAATCAACTGCTACGTTGAAGAAGATGTTTGTGCAAAGGCTGATTTCTATTGGCTCGATACAAAAAACATCAACCGTATTCTCGGCGTTTCAACAAAAAATCTCAACATAAAATCAATTGATGAAATCACAGCCGATGACGAAACCATCCTCTTTGATGACTATATCAACCAGTTTTACAACAACCTTGACGATGTTGACGCCATTGCTGACATTGATTATTCAGACCCTGCAGCAGAAACAGATGTTGAAAAACTTCTTCTTACTCTTGAAACTGCAGACGTTGTAAACGTTATTAAAAATAATGCAGAAAGCAAGATTAAAGAAATCAACTGTGCATGGAAAAATCTCCTTTGCACCTGCCCGTGTGCAAAAGAAGATAAAACAGAAGAGATCTCAAAAGAACTTGAAAATGTTGAAATCTGCGCAACAGAAATTTTTGAAACAACAAGCGAAACTGTAGAACTTGTTGCATTCAAAAAATGCTGCAAAAACAGTGATAAAGTTATTTTAAGAATCCGTCAGACTGCAGATATAAGCGAAAAAATTGTTGTTAAATCAAGAATTCTTGACGCTTGCTTCTGGGTAGATATTGAGCCTTATGAAACACGTTCATTTATCATCGATTCAGAGGGTGTTGCAGTGGAATCAAACATTATCGAAAACATCGATATCTGAAAATGACAAAAAGAATTGGCATAAGAACTGTAAAAGTTCTTATGCCTTTTTTATTATACAAAAAAACAAAGGCAGGTTTTCGCCTGCCTTTTGACTATTTATTTGCTTGCAATTGAAGAAACTATTCTTTCTGAAAGTGCTTTCTGGTTCTGTGCGCCTTTTTCAACATATATGGGTTTTCCTGCAAGTTTTGAATCTTTAAGGAAGAACATTGTATTTACATGCTCACCGCTTGTTGCAATAATTACAGTATTGTAGTGAACATCTTCACCAAGATATGCATGGTGCTGTTCTTTATCGTATACAAATTCAAAGCATGAACCATCTTTTTTCATAGCTTCAATATCTGCTTCTGTTACAGCTTTTGAATAAGCGCTGAATTTGTCGCCTTTTGTTGTGCTGTCATTTATAGCAGCAGTGGGAAGGCTTACTTTTTTCTCGTTGCTGCCACGTGTATATTCAACTTTTTCGCCCTTTGTCCACACAACAAGCTTAGCAGGAACGCTTAATCTTTCATGTGCCTGAGGTCTTTTTGTTGTTGCTTCAACAGTTGTAGCCTGTGTTGCGGGAGCAGTTGTTGTAGCATCATCTGCTTTTTTACCACATGCTGCAAATGCGAAGAGAATTACTGCACAGGATGTAATCGCCATAAATTTTTTGAAATTATTCATTATAACCAGTTCCTTTCCTTTTACTACATTCAATTATATATCATAACGTGCTATAAAGTCAAGTTCCCAAATTATACATTAAATCTGAAGAGAACAATGTCGCCGTCTTTCATGACATATTCTTTACCTTCGCTTCTCACAAGACCTTTTTCTTTGCAAGCAGCCATTGAGCCGTTTGCAACAAGGTCGTCGAAGTTTACAACTTCTGCACGGATAAAGCCTCTTTCAAAGTCGCTATGAATTTTACCTGCAGCCTGAGGTGCTTTTGTGCCTTTTTTGATTGTCCATGCCCTTACTTCCGGCTCGCCTGCAGTAAGGTAAGAAATAAGACCTAATAAATCATAACTTCTCTGGATAAGCAAATCAAGACCGCCTTTTTCGATGCCTAAATCAGCAAGGAACATTTCTTTTTCTTCTTTATCAAGAGATGCAATTTCTGCTTCAAGCTCAGCGCAGATAGGAAGCACCTGAGCACCCTCTGCCTCTGCAATTTTAAGAACTTCGCCGTAATATTTATTGTTTTCAATTCCGTTTACGAAATCGTCTTCGCCCATGTTACAAGCATAGATAACGGGTTTTAATGTAAGAAGTGCAATGGATGAAAGAATTTCTTTTTCTTCCTCGTCGCATTCAATGCTTCTTGCCAGTTTGCCTTCTTCCATTTCAGCATAAGCACGTTTGAGGAAGTCAACTTCCTTGGCAAGAGATTTATCACCTTTCATGGCTTTTGTGCTTCTGTCAATTCTTCTTTCCATCATTTCCATGTCAGAGAAAAGAAGTTCAAGGTTGATTGTTTCAATATCTCTTGCAGGGTTAACGTTGCCGTCAACATGCATGATATCGTCATTTTCAAAACATCTTACAACGTGAATAACTGCATCAACTTCACGGATATGAGAAAGGAATTTGTTACCAAGACCTTCACCCTTTGATGCACCCTTAACAAGACCTGCAATGTCAACAAACTCAATAACTGCGGGAGTTGTTTTCACAGGATTGTACATTTCAGTAAGTTTATCGATTCTTTCATCAGGCACTGCAACAACGCCGACGTTAGGCTCAATTGTGCAGAAAGCGTAGTTTGCTGACTGAGCACCTGCGTTTGTGATAGCGTTGAAAAGTGTACTTTTTCCAACATTGGGAAGTCCTACTATACCGAGTTTCATTAAACTGTCTCCTTTAACTTTTTACAATACATTAATTATATATTAAAGTACAAAATTTCGCAACGGTTTTTGAAAAAATAACACCTAAAATATTGTACTGAAAGGCTTTTTAGTGTATAATAGATTGAATACGTATGAAAGCAGGTATAAAACCTTATGAAAAACATACTCGTTACAGGCGGTGCCGGTTTTATCGGCAGTAATTTTATTTTCTATATGTTCAGAAAACATCCTGATTACAGAATTGTCTGCGTTGATGCGTTGACTTATGCAGGAAATCTTCACACTCTTGAACCCGTTCTTGAAAATGAAAATTTCCGTTTTGTCAAAGCTGACATTACAGACAGAAAGGCAATTTTTGCTCTCTGCGAAGAAGAAAAATTCGATGCAATCGTAAACTTTGCTGCAGAAAGCCACGTTGACCGTTCAATTGAAAATCCCGAAGTTTTCCTTACAACAAATATTCTGGGCACTCAGGTGCTTCTCGATGCAGTAAATAAATATTCTATCCCCCGCTATCATCAGGTTTCAACAGATGAAGTTTACGGCGATTTGCCCCTTGACA
>JAZSFV010000096.1:0-4848 GCA_045532395.1 Acutalibacteraceae bacterium | reverse complement strand
GGTATATATCTGAATTCTTTTGCAGAAGTCAAAAAAATAATCGAAGAATATACAAGTTAATTTTATTGACAAATATCCGCTGACTTATATATAATTAAATAAAAAAACTGTGAGGTGTTTTTATGGTTAAAAAAACAATTTTCCATAAAACAAACCAGGAAGTATCTCTCCTTGGTTTTGGTTGCATGAGATTTCCGTTACTTGGAAACGATGACTCTAAAATTGATTATGAATTATCACTTGAAATGATTGACTACGCTTATAAGAATGGTGTTAACTATTTTGATACTGCCTATGGTTACCACGGTGGCGAAAGTGAAAAATTCGTAGGTGTTGCTTTGAAAAGATACCCTCGTGATTCTTTCTTTCTCGCATCGAAAATGCCACCATGGTTTGTGAAAGAAAAATCAGACCTTGAAAGAATTTTTAACGAGCAGCTTGAAAGATGTCAGGTAGACTATTTCGATTTTTATCTTGAACACAGCCTTAATGATGAAAATTATGATAAACTGCAGCAATTCAACGCTTACGAGTTTCTTATGCAAAAGAAAAAGGAAGGCAAAATACGTAACCTTGGCTTTTCTTTCCATGGTTCACTCGAATGTCTTAAAAAGATTCTTTCAGACCATGAATGGGATTTCGTACAGCTTCAGTATAATTATCTTGACGTTGAAATTTCAAACGCAGAAAAAGAATATCAATTAATCAAAAAATACAATTTGCCTCTGATAATAATGGAACCCGTACGTGGCGGCACATTAGCAAATCTCTGCGAAGAAGCAAATGCTTTGCTCAAAGATGCCAAACCGGATGAAAGCATCGCATCATGGGCAATAAAATTTGCTGCGAGTAACGAAAGCATTTTAACCGTGTTGAGTGGAATGTCCACACCGGAGCAAGTAAAAGATAATATCAATACATTGTCGGATTTTGATGGAATGAACGATGATGAATTATCTACACTTAAAAAAGCAGCACAAATCTTCAAAGATTATTTTTCTGTACCTTGCACTAAGTGCAGATATTGCACTAAAGATTGTCCGCAAGGAATTGACATACCCGAAATGCTCAGCATCTGGGGAAGATACAGACTCGATAAAGATATTGAAGGTTATAAAAAAAGATACCTCAACGTGGATGAAAATTCGCGTGCCGATAAATGTATTTCATGTAAATTATGCGAAAGTTATTGTCCGCAGAGCATTAAAATTTCAGAGATTATGGACGACATGAAAAAAATTAATGCTGATTTATCTATATAAAAATTTGATATGGAGTGATTTTATTGTCACACACTTTGAAAAATGCTAAAACTATCTGGGTAAATAAGGAAAAATACCCAGATATACAAGAAAGTTTTGAGACGACAAATGTTTCATCTGACGGATATAAATTCCGTGTTGTTGAATTTAAAAAATTAATAAGCATAAATAAGGAAATTACCGATGCATACATAACAATTTTTGCTGATTGTAAATTCAGATTATCTGTTAATGATAAAGTTATCGGTATGGGTCCCGTTTGTGCCGGCGGAGATTTCAGCAACCCTCATTCTTTACCGAAGAGTTATTATACAACTTTTCCTGTAGATTTTAATTCAGGCGAAAACACTGTGTATGTAGAAGTGCAGACAATACCAATCGTCATGACTGATACATCAAAAGGAAAGCCGTGCCTTATTGCAGATATTGAAGTGAATTTTAAGGATTCGTCTACAGAACATTTCATTACTGATGAATCATGGTTTGCTCGTGCCACAGATGCTTATTTATCTCCGCAAAGTTACAGATGTTCATACAATGATTCACCCTGGGAATATGCAGTGTTAACGGAAAATATATGGGAGTTACACCGCTCTCATATTGAGCCGCTTAAGGAAGAATTTATACCCGTACATCAGATTGTAGTACCTGATTTATATAAAGACAGAGTCGTTATAGATGGTGACAAAATCACAATAAAATATGGTTCACCCGTAACATTTGACTGCGTTTTTGATAAAATTTATTCTGCATATCCTTGTGTTGATTTTGCCGATTGCGACAATATTATCGCAGACATTGACTGCCAGGAGTTTTTAGGTCAGATTTGTCATAATGATAAAACACGCATCAGAATCGAACAGATTTACAACTTGAATTATCGTTCGATGAGATTACAGAGTGTTGGTGTAATCCGCATTGGTATTGTTTTCACTGAGAGAAAAGATGCTGTGATTAATAACGTCGGAATAGTTTCTACACATTACAACGAACCTGATGACGGTGTTTTCAGATGTAGTGACGAAGATTTAAACCGCGTATTTAATCTTTGCAAACATACACTCGGTATATGCAGACAATCGCTTCATCTTGACAGTCCTTATCATCAGGAAAATCTTGCTTGTACGGGCGATTATTATATCGAAAGTTTGATGGCATATTTTTGCTTTGGTGATACAAAATTGACACGTTTTGATATCGTGAGGACTATTGATTTTCTTGAGATGAACAAAGGCTTTATGTTCCACACAACATACAGTCTGATTCTTTTAAGAATGATTTATGATTATTACCTTTACAGCGGTGATAAATCAATTATAGATTACTCAATTAACGTTATACACACACTTCTTGAGTTGTTTAATTCTTACACTGCTGACGATGGTCTGATAACAAATCCGCCAAACTATATGTTTGTTGACCATGTTGTGTATGATTCTTATTCACTCCACCATCCCCCACGAGCACTCGGAGAAACAGTTCTGAACGCTTTTTATTATGATTCTCTTAATTTGGCTGAAATCATTTGTAATTTAGTTGGTGATTCCAAGGCTAATGTTTACAGAAAACGTGCTGATAAATTAAAAGAATCCTTCAACAAAACTTTCTTTGATGAAGAAAAAGAGCTGTATTTTGACGGAAGAAACTTTAAAGATGATGTGATACCCTGGAGACCATGTGAAGAAAATAAACGTTACTACAGTGTTCATTCAAATACACTTGCCGTTCTTTTCGGTCTGTGCGATGAGAAGATAAATAAAAAACTTATAGAAGATGTTATTAACAATAAAGAGCTCATTCAGTGCAATCCATACTTCATGCATTTTGTGATTGATGCTGTTTATAAAACAGGTCTTTTTGAAAAATATGGTTTGAATTTGTTGAGACAATGGGTTAAACTTGCAGACGAATGTGATAAAGGGCTGAAAGAGGTATGGGATGGTTTTGATTGTGATTACAGTCACGCTTGGGGCGGAACTCCAGCATATCAGCTTCCTGCGAGAATTCTGGGAATAGAAATCATTGAACCGGGCATGAAAAAAATCAAAATCAAGCCCAATACCTATGGCCTTGATTTTGCAGAAATCGAAATGCCAACCCCATACGGAAAAATCGTTGCAAAAATTAATTCTCACGGAAGTTTTTCTTTATCTTCACCTAAGGAAATTATCGTTGAATAATTATCGACAATTATCGTAAAATTTCATTATTTCTTCTTGACTACTTGACAATATCATTGTATAATCTTATGTGTATCTAACTATAATAAGTGAGGTTATATATAAATGGCAAACAGAAATGATTATAATTACTATAAAAACGAATACGGAAAGTATAAGGATAACTATTACTCCCCCGGCAGCGAAGCGTATAAGAAAAGAAAAAGGAGTTCTGCTAAACAAAAAGCCGGCAGAATTTTCCGTGCAATTGTTGTATTTATTTTAATCGCTGCTATCGTAGTTGGTGTTGTTTTCGGTATTATCAAGTTAACAGGTCTTATCCGCAGTAAGGTGTCAACAAAAGATCCTGCAACTGTTACAGAATTTTCCGGAGAAGAAGTCACAACCGCTAAACAGGAAGAAACCACCACATCTCCCAATACTGTTGTTGACGTAAAAATCGGTTCTGAATACATGATCAAAACAAATGATGGTAACGGTGTTTACCTCAGAAGCGGCCCTGCAAACGATGCAAAAGGTTTTGCTCTTTTAGCTGATGGTGAAGCATTTAAAGTTGCAGAAATCAGTGAAGATGGTTTATGGTGTAAGTCATCTAATTTCAGCATAAATGGTTGGGTTATGGTTAAATATCTTGCCTCTGTTTCCGAGGAAACTACTACTCAGCCCCCTGAAGAAACTACTACCAAAAAACCTGAATCCACAAGCGAGTCTTCAACTGAACTTGATTCAGATATAAAATCATATGCTGACGCAGTAAAGGCTTTCAAAGCAAAAGGTAACGGTGCAGTTATGAACTGTAAAATTGTTGGCAATGGCACCGTTTTTGCCACAGCAAATCCTGACAAAACATCTGCAAGAATTTTATATCTCGTTCCCGGAGACAATATCAAGGTTGTTGCAGTTAACGATTCTTACAGTAAAGTTAAGAGTGTTGAAGGCTATTTTGGTTGGGTTCCAAATGAAAATCTCACATTTGTAAGTTGGGGTTAATCTGAATTTTTTCACAAGGTGCCTTGTTAAAAGGCACTTTGTTTTTAGTTTATACAGAAAGGATAAATATTTATGAAAGAAAAGTTTTATATCACTACTGCTATCGCCTACACTTCAAGAAAACCTCATATCGGTAACAGTTATGAAATAGTATTGACTGATGCACTTGCAAGATATAAAAGAATGCAGGGCTATGATGTGTTTTTCCTTACAGGAACTGATGAACACGGTCAGAAAATTGAAGAATATGCAAAAGCAGCTAATGTTACACCAAAAGAATACGTAGATAAAGTTGCAGGCGAAATCAAAGGCATCTGCGATTTACTTAACACAACATACGACCACTTTATCAGAACAACAGATGAATACCATGAAAAGACTGTTCAGAAAATCTTTAAAAAGCTTTATGAACAAGA
>JAZSFV010000235.1:0-7052 GCA_045532395.1 Acutalibacteraceae bacterium | reverse complement strand
CCTGACACACCTTTGAAAACAAGACCGCACAAAAATCCTGCAAGAACTCTTGTAGGAATGCACATTATAAATGTGAAAAAGGGATTGATGCTCATAAGAGTTGTGCCGAAAGCATCCATACCAAAGCATTGTGCGAAACTTGTAACACCGAATACAAGCCCTAAAAATGCTCCTGCTGATGGCCCGAGCACGATGGCACCCGTAACAACGGGAATAATTACAAGGGCAATTGAAAGCGGTCCGACTTTCAGATACCCGAGCGGCGTGAAAGACATAACAACAATTATTGCAGTAAGTACCGCAAGCTGCGTGAATTTCACAAGTTTTGATATTTGAGTTTTTTGCATATATATTCCTCCTTGCTGTCGCTCCGCATAAAGCGCGGATACGGCGCAAAATTCAGCAAAAAATTAATTATTTACTTTTTGTATTTTTATCGTAGATGATTTTAAGACCTTCAAGAAGCAGGTGCTTATCATATACGATTTCTGTTTTACAGTTTGCAATCACACTTTTCGCAAAACCACCCGTTGCAACTATTGAAGCGGGTTTTCTGCCGATTTCTTCAGAAAAGCGGTCAATCATACCATCTATCATAGCAGCAGTGCCGACTAAAGTGCCTGAAAGAATACAATCTACAGTGTTTTTGCCTATTGCACTTTTAGCACGCTTAATGCCGATACTGGGCAAGAGAGATGCGGAAGCCGAAAGAGCACTCAATGAAACATTGATACCTGCTGCAATTGTGCAGCCAAGGAAACTTCCGTTTTCGTCAATTATATAAATTTTACTTGCAGTTCCCAAATCAACCACAAAGCAAGGCAAGGGATATTTTTTAAGCGCTGCAACACCGCCTGTTACGAAATCTGCCCCAAGCGTTGACGGGTCGTCAATCAAAATATTAAGACCTGTTTTTATTCCGGGACCTACAACCAATGGAGTGATGCCTGTAAGTCTTCTTACTGCCTCACCTACGGGGAAAGTAACTTCAGGCACAACACTGCTTAAGATACTGCCTGAAAACTCTGTTTTTTCAACTGAATACAGTTTAAAAATGTTCATTATTTCGCATGCATACTGGTCAGCCATTCTTTTTTTATCAGTTGCAAGACGTGAAACAAAAACAAGTTCATCACCTTCAAAAGCACCGATTGTTATGTTTGTATTACCAATATCAATAGTAAGAACCATGTTTTACACCTCTTAAACCAACTTTTTCATATTATACTCTATTATTTTTGAAAAATCAATGCTATAATACCATAGTAATTAATATTTTCAGAGGTAATTTTATGGTATGCAATATCTGTCCGCGAAAGTGCAATATTGACCGCGATAATAAAGCGGGTTTTTGCGGTATGAAAAACGAAATCAAAATTGCAAGAGCTGAGCTTCATTTCTGGGAAGAGCCTTGCATAAGCGGAACAAAAGGCTCTGGTACAATTTTCTTTTCAGGTTGTCCGTTAAAATGTGTTTACTGCCAGAATAATGAAATAAGTTCAGGCGGATTCGGCAAGGAAGTTTCCGTTTCACGTCTTGCAGAAATTTTTAAAGAACTTGAAGAAAAAGGTGCACATAACATTAATCTTGTAACACCTACACATTATTCGGAGAAAATTCTCGAAGCATTCAATATTTATAAACCGAAAATACCGATTGTATATAACTGCTCAGGCTATGAAAGTGTTGAAACGCTGAAGAAATTCAAAGATATAGTTGACATATACCTTACTGACATAAAATATTTCGACAGTGAAGTCAGCGAAAAATATTCAAAAGCAAAAGATTATTTTGAAGTGGCATCTCTGGCTGTAAAGGAAATGACTTTACAACAACCTGAAAATATTTTTGACGAAGACGGCATTATGCAGAAAGGTGTTATTATACGTCACCTTGTCCTCCCTTTGAATATTACACAAACAAGAAAAATTTTAGAGTGGATTAAGGAAAATCTGCCCGAAAATGTAATTATAAGCCTTATGAGTCAATACGTACCCACAGCAAATTCATCTCAGTTCAAAGAAATAAACAGGCGACTTACAACCCGTGAATACGAAAAAGCATTGGACTGTATGGAGGAACTGGGATTTGAAAACGGCTTTATGCAGGAGCTTTCGTCTTCAAAAAAAGACTTTATTCCGTCATTTAACCTGGAAGGCGTTTGATAAATTTGTCAAAATAGATATTGATATTACAAATATTTTGTGTTACAATATATTGTATTTTATTATTATAACTTGGAGGTTATATTTATGAAGAAAAGAATCTTATCACTTTTACTCGCAACATTGATGCTTATCTGCGCAGTTGCACCCGGTGCATTTGCAACAGAAGAAGCACCTGAAGCACAGCTTCAGTTCGGTACTGACGGCAAATTCGAAATTCTCGTTCTTGCTGACGTACAGGATGTTTATCCTTTGAAAGAGGATACACTTCAGTACATAAGAGAAGCTCTTGACACAGTTAAGCCTGACCTTGTTGTGTTTAACGGTGACAACATCGTAATAGATGACGAAAGAGCTTATGACCAGCTTTTAGAAGTTCTCGATGAAAGAGACCAGAAATTCACATTCGTTTTTGGCAACCACGACTCTGAAGACAGAAAGTATTCACGTGAAGAACTTCTTGCATTCTATCAGAAATATGACGAATGCCTTGCTTATGATGCAGACCCTTCACTTCACGGTTGTGCAACACACAATCTCCCCATTCTCTCATCTGACGGAAGCAAAGTTGCTTTCAACCTCTGGATGTTTGACAGCGGTGACTATATCTCAGAAGGAGAACACGAAGGCGAATATGACTGCGTAAGAGCTGACCAGATTGAATGGTACAAAAACGAAAGCAAAAAACTTGAAGCCGAAAACGGCGGTAAAGTTCCTTCAATCGCTTTTGAACACATTATTACAGAAGAAGGTGTTGCAGCGCTTCATCCTGAAATGCCTTCATTCCTCGGTGCTCTCGGCAGAGCTTTCACAAACGGCAATGCTTACTCAATTCTTCCTATCTTCTCAAGAATTATAAGCGGTGTTATTCTTGAACCCCCCTGCCCCTCAGTTGATAACGAAGGTCAGTGGGATGCATTTGTTGAACGCGGTGATGTTCTCGGTTGCGTATTCGGACACGACCATGTAAACACATTCATCGGCGAATATGATGGTATTGACGTTATTATGACACCCGGTATCACAAGCCACTCATACAAAAACGATACATTCAGAGGTGGCAGAATCATCACTATTGATGAAGAAAATCCTTGGGAATATGAAACAGAAATGCTCTATTTCCATGCTCTTGCACTTAAAGAAGGTTCTCTCCTTCCCGAAGTTACAGGTACAGATATTTCTGAATTCAGATGGCATGAATTCCTTGCAGCTCTTTCTGAAAAATGGCTTACAATAGGTAAATTTTTAACTTTCTGTATCAGATAACGTAATTAAAATAAATCTTCTTAAAAGGGAGGATAAACAATGGACCTTGAAGTAAAAGCTATAGACACTTCAAAAAAATACGTGCCGAATAAAGAATTTTATATGTACTGCGTAGGCGGTGCAGGTCAGGGAATGATATATGCAATAATGTCATCATATATTTCCGACTTCTACACAAACGTAATGCAGTTACCTCTTATTTTTGTTCTTCTTCTGATGCTTCTTGCTCGTTTATGGGACGCAATAAACGACCCGATGATGGGCATGATCGTTGACAGAACAACAACCAGATGGGGTAAAATGAAGCCCTATATTCTTTGGGCAGTTGTACCCATTGCAGTTTTATCCTTCCTCATGTTCTACATACCTGAAGGTTTCTCTAAAACCCAGTTAATGGTTTATGCAGGATTTGTTTACGTTCTCTGGGGTATGACATATACTATAGCTGACGTTCCTTTCTGGAGTCTTCCCAACGTCATGACACCCAATCCTGACGAAAGAGGTAAAGTTATTTCTGTTGGTAAAACAGTAAATGGTGTCGGCTCTGCTCTTCCTATGCTTATTTTTGCAGTTCTCGGATTCGTTGTTCCGAAACTTCTTCCCGGCGCTTCAACAGTTGAACAGGATAAGTATAAATATATACTCATCGCCGTTATTGCATCAATTCTCGGCGGTGTGCTTTATGCAAGCTCATATTTCTTTGTAAAAGAAAGAGTTAACATTCCCAACAAACCGAGACGTGACAAATCAGAACCTTCAACTCTCTCAAGAATTTTCAAGTGCAAACCACTTATGCTCGTTGTAATTATGGGCATTCTTTCAAGCGGAAGATACCTTGTTCAGGCAGCTTCTGTGCATGTTGCAAGATACGGTCTTTATGTAGGCCCTGAAATCACTGAAGATATGTCAGAAGCAGTTAAAGCAGAACTTATCCAGAACAGTATTTCAACCATAAGCACTGTTCTTATGGTTTGTGCCGCTATCGGCATGTTCGGTTCAATGCTTGTAATGCCTTTCCTTTACAAAAAATTCAACTACAAGAAAATCATTATTTTCACTTGTCTTTTAGGTTTTGCGGCTTCTGTCTGCACAACAATTATCGGTGCGCTTGTTGACACAAGATATGCCCTTTATGCTTGCATTCCCTTTATAATCATTTCTTGTGTTCCGCTTGGTGCACTGAATGTTACATCTTCCGCTATGATAGGCGACTGCCTTGACTTTATGGAATTGAAAACAGGACACAGAGACAACGCTCTTGGTGCTGCCTGTCAGTCTTTTGTTAACAAACTCGGTAATGCTGTTGCAACAACAGGTATTATCCTCATGTATATGTTAATTGACCTTGACCCTGCAAGTATGTACGCAAAAGAAGCAGTTATTTCTGCATTTGACCTTACTCCCGGCATGAGATTTGCTATGTTCTCACTTATCTCAATCGTTCCCGGCGTAAGCATGCTCTTGTGCGCAATACCCATGTTCTTCTACGACCTTGTAGGTGAAAAGAAAGATAGAATCACAAAAGAACTGGCTGAAAAACGCCAGAAAGCAGGCGTTACAATAGACTAAAATTCTATGCCGAACAGGTTTTGCTTGTTCGGCATAGAATCGTTTTACGGAGGTACATTATGGCTTATATTGAATTTGATTCATCACGTCCGTTGGACCTGATTCCCATGGGCAGAATCGCTATTGACTTTAACCCTACAGATATGAACAAACCCTTATCTGAAAGCAGTAACTTCAACAAATACGTTGGTGGTTCCCCTGCTAACATCGCTGTTGGTATGGCAAGACTGGGCAAAAAGGTCGGTTTTATTGCTAAAGTTTCTGACGACCAGTTCGGCGACTATGTAATTAATTATTTTAAGAAAGACGGCATTGACACAAGCCACATCACACGTTGCAAAAACGGTGAAAACCTTGGTCTTACTTTCACTGAAATCAAAAGCCCCACAGAAAGCAGTATTCTTATGTATCGTGAAGGTGTTGCAGACCTTATGCTTCACCCCGACGATGTTGACGAGGAATATATCTGCAGCACAAAAGCTCTTCTTATTTCAGGCACTGCACTTTGCCAGTCTCCCTCAAGAGAAGCAGTTTTAAAAGCAATGATGCTTGCAAAGAAAAACAACATTCCTGTCATATTCGATATAGACTACCGTTCATATACATGGAAAAACAAAGATGAAATTTCCGTTTATTATTCAATGGTAGCAAGAAATGCTGATATTATTCTTGGCTCAAGAGAAGAATTTGACCTTACAGAAGCAATCACAGGCGTGTGCGCATCTGACGAAGAAAGCGCAAAATACTGGTGCTCATTCGGCGCTAAAATTGTTGTTATCAAGCATGGTAAAGACGGCTCAACCGCTTACACAAACGATGGCAACAGCTACACTGTCAAACCCTTCCCCGTTAAAATGCTCAAAGGCTTCGGCGGTGGAGACGGATATGCTTCTTCATTCATAAGAGCACTTCTTGACGGTTGCGAAATTATCGATGCGCTTGAATATGGCTCTGCATCTGCATCAATGCTTATTTCTGCACACAGTTGTTCAGAAGCAATGCCCTCACTTGAAGCAGTCGAAAAATTCATCGCTGATGAAAAAGCCCTGTACGGAGAAATGGTTGTCAGAGGTTAAATAAAATGTTTGAAGTACCTGTTTTAAATGAAAATAACGAAAAAATACTTTGCGAAATGAACGGCAAAAATGCCGACATGTTGATGACAATCAAGGTAAAGTATCTTAAACAAGGAGAAAAAATTACCATCCTTGAAAAAGAAAACGAAACTGCAGTATTACTTATTGCAGGAGAAATCAAGTTTATTTATAACGAAAAAGAAGAAACGGGCAAACGTAAGGATCCGTTTGATATGAAGCCCTATTGTCTGCATGTTTCTAAAAACACTGAATTTACTGTTGAAGCTCTGGCTGACAGTGAAATAATAATGCAACAGACAGATAACGACAAAGAATTCGAACCCGTTTTTTACAATCCTGAAAACTGCCTTTATCAGGAATTCGGTAAAGGTCAGTGGGATGGTGCCGGACACAGAGTTGTATCTACAATGTTTGACCCTGACAACGCACCATACTCAAACATGGTTTTAGGCGAAGTTTTCAACAAACCGGGAAGATGGTCAAGTTATCCCCCCCACCATCACCCGCAGCCTGAAGTTTATTATTACAGATTTGATAAACCCCAGGGCTTCGGTGCTTGTTTCAACGCTGATGAAGTTTATAAAAGCGTCGATTCATCTGCTTGCTTCATCCACGATGGTGAAGACCATCAGCAAGTTGTAGCACCAGGATATAACATGTATTACGTATGGATGATTCGTCATCTTGATGGCGACCCATGGTTTAAAACAACAAGATTTGTGTCACCTGAACACGAATGGCTCACAAAAATCTGACACAAGAAAGGTTAATAATAATGAGTACAATAAGACTTACCTGTGGCGAAGCTATTGTCAGATACCTTGACAATCAGTACGTTACAATCGAACAAGACGGCAAGATGATTGAAAGTAAGTTCGTTGAAAGTTTCTACGCTGTTTTCGGACACGGTTGTGTTATCGGCGTTGGTGAAGCGCTTTCACAGGCTGAACATTCA
>JAZSFV010000178.1:0-4472 GCA_045532395.1 Acutalibacteraceae bacterium | reverse complement strand
TTCATATGATATGGTAGTATACTGCTCAGTATGCGGTGAAGAACTCTCAAGAGAAACAACAACAATTGATGCTCTCGGTCACGAAGAAGCAGAAGCAGTTGAAGAAAACAGAGTAGAAGCTGATTGTGTAAACGACGGTTCATACGATATGGTAGTATACTGCTCAGTATGCGGTGAAGAACTCTCAAGAGAAACAACAACAATCGATGCACTTGGTCATGACTATGAAGCAGTAGTAACAAAACCTGACTGTGTAAACGCTGGTTACACAACATACACATGTTCAGTATGTGGTGAGTCTTATGTAGCAGACGAAGTTGAAGCACTTGGTCATACAGAAGGCGAATGGGTAGAAGACGCAACAGTACGTGGTCAGTGGAACCTTCCTTGCTCAGTATGTGGTGAAATCCTTAAAACAGAAATGAGACTTATTCCTGTTGAAGGTATCGACCTTATTCCTGAAAAGCTTCCTCTTCACTATGTGAGAAAACAGATTGCAACAACAATTAAAGCTGATGTAAGCCCCATTGAAACAAACGAAGAATATACAATCGTATGGACTTCATCAAACGAAAAAGTTGTAACAGTTGATGAAAACGGTAACGTAACAACTCACAAATTTGGCGAAGCAGTTATCACAGCTACTCTTTATGATGCTGAAGGTAATGTTGTAGCTTCAGATATATGTAATGTTAAAGTTACATACACATGGTGGCAGTGCCTTATCTGGTTCTTCCTCCTTGGTTGCTGCTGGTATTTCGTATAATTCTTAACTGAATTAACGTAAACTGAATAAATTTGAGCCCTCTGCAGTAATGCAGAGGGCTTGATTTTTGTTTTTGATGATGTTATTATCATAAAGTAAAAGGGGAGATAATAATGTCAGAAATTCTTGAAGTTATAATGATAATAAGTTTCGGCGCATCATGGCCTTTGAATGTAATTAAATCCTATAAATCACGTACAACAAAAGGTAAAAGTCTGTGGTTTCTGTGTTTGATTTTCTTTGGCTATATTGCAGGTATTATATCAAAGTTCTTAAACGAAACATATATGGCATCTTTCAGTCAGAAATGGTATGTCCTTTTCTTCTATTTCCTTAATCTTGTAATGGTAGGAATCGACATAATTCTCTATTTCAGAAATAAATCACTCGATAAGAAAAGATAAAAATCAAAGGTCTTATACCATAATGTATAAGACCTTTGATTTGGTGCGGATAACAGGACTTGAACCTGCACCGAGTTGCCCCGACTAGAACCTGAATCTAGCGCGTCTGCCAATTCCGCCATATCCGCAAATATATTATGTTTGCAACACTCAATATTCTATCACAACACATATCTGTTGTCAAGAAGATTAAAGCAAAAACCGAAATAAAGAGATTTATTAGCTCTTTATTTCGGTTTTTATAATTATTTGAAATTCACATTACAGTTATTGCCTGTTTCAAACCATAAAGACGGCTTATTAAATTTTTTGCCGTTTCCTGTAATGTTTTCTAACTGAACCTCCACGGTGTTTGTGTCGCTTTCATTACCTGCGATTTTTGATGGCAGATATGATGTATATGTGATGTTTTTAAACTTAACGTTTTTGATTTCAAAATTTTCTTTTTCTTCGTCATATATTTTAACAAGAATTGCTCTGCCTTCGTCGCGGAAAATCTCAATGTTTTCAAACGTTACGCCGTCAATGCTTCCTTCACACTGTTCTGCTGTAATTACAAGTGAGCCGATTCTGTCGTTGTCCCATACACCGTCGCGATAAATTACTGCACTGTCGCGGAAAGTAACATCTAAAATGGGATTACTTACTTCACCGCATATTCCGAAACATCTGGCATATCCGCCCCAGGCAACGCAATTTGAAAATGTAATGTTTTTACTACCCATCGGTCCGCCAAGAGCTTTTACTTCAAATTCGTCGTCTGCAGTGCGTGCAAAGCAGTTATTTATAGTCGCATTTTCGGTGTTACATATTGCAAATCCGTCTGCGTTACCTCTGCTTCCCAAAATGTCAACCTGCTCAATATCTACATTGTGACAACAGTAAGTAGTAAATGACCATTCAGGTGAGTTGATTATTTTAACTCCGCTTACTGAAATGTTGTCGCAGTAAGAGAAAAGAACACCTCTGCGTTCACGTCTGTCGAGGCGTGTAAGGTCAATAACACCGCGACCGTTGATTATGATATTGTTGCATCTGTAGAAGTTTATAAATGGATAACGTATAAATCCTATTGCGTTGTCTGTTGCTGCATTTTCTTCAGTGTATTTGTTTTCATCTTCGGCACTTTGTATATCATAATGATGATTTGCGACTAAATACGCACCTTGCTTCAGATATATAACCTGATTGTCCTTTTCGACGAAACTGAGATAATCGAGTTCGTGCACACCTTTATCAAAAATAATAACATTTTCTTCTCCGTATTGCTCGATATATTCTGATATTTCTTTATCTTCATCTGTCTTTTCACGTACAAATAAGGTGTATCCGTATGATTGCTGCGCACCATTGAATAAAAATGTGTAAATTCCGGTTTTGTTGATTGTAGCACGTACAATTCCTTTTTTGCACTCTGTTTTTATGCCGAGAGATTCCGGCAAAACAATGGCATTTTTAAGTTTAACAGAAGTACCTGTAAGGGAAATATTAAAAGAAAAATCACTATCAGGCTCTACATATACTTCTGAGAATGAATGCAAATCACCAGTGTCTTCAGAGCGGTTGAAAACCATTGATGCATAAACAGGAACATCAACATCACCGATTTTGGCTGTATAGTAGGGGGAGACAATTACACCGCCTATATCGTCATAACCGCCTGACTGAACATATTCAGGCAGTTCTGCACTTAAGCGTTCAGTGAATTCTTCTTCAGTAATACCAGCATCTTCAAGGGTTATAACGGCTTCTTCCGGGTATTCAAGATAAGTAATATCAAGGTTTTCGCTTTCTTTACCGATTTCTGCAGGGTATAAAAGCGATGTGAGACCTACAGAAATTATTGTTATGATAGTATAAAAGAATTTTAATAAATCACGCATATATTTTTTCTCCTATTATTATAAGGTTTCTATTATATCAGGGTTTGCGAAGATTTCATCAAGTTTTCTCATGAACGGTGCTGCATCACCAAAATCAAGAGCTCTGTGGTCAAAAATTATAAGCATCGGCACGTATGAACGGGGCTTAACTTCTCCGTTTACTACTCCGGGAGCATCGTATACTGCACCAAGACCAATAGCACAAAGCTGGGGAGGGATAACTTCAATGATTGATGGTCTGCAGATAGAGCCTCTGTAAATTGAGCCGAGATTAGAAATTGTAATTGTGCCTTGTTCAATATCTGTTTTTACAATTCTGTCTTTTTCAGGAATCTTTTTATATTCTTTCTTTGCTTTACCGCTTAAAGTTTTAACTCTGTATTTACCAAGTTTTGCACCTGCAAGTCTGCCGAAAACCGTACCTATTTTAAACTTTTTAAGTGCGGAAATTGTATTATCCATTGAAACTGAAAACATGGCTTCAGTTACGTTTGTGTTTTCAAGTTTTCTGCGTACATCGTTGATGTACTCTTGCATGTCAGCCATGCTTCTTGATTCAAAGTTATGTAAATTAATTGTCATCATGCTTTCGTCAGGCATAATCATGGGCATAGAAATATTAATATCTTTATAATTTTCAATTTTACCTTTAAGGAAAAGACGATTGAATTCAATGTGTCCGTTAAGAGCCGGACAAGCTTTAAGCCCTTCGACAATAATTCTGAGCATGAGCGTGTTTATGCTGATACCTTCAAACTTTCCCTGGTTTTTGAGTTCTTTGAAACGTGACATAAACTCAGTAACATCTGGCTCGAAAATTACACCCGCATGGGGGATTGCTTCCCATGATTCAGATGTCATGTTGGCTACAATTTTTCTCTGTAAATCAAAGTGTGTTGATTTGACTGTTTCAAAATATTTTTTACCTTTATATTCTATTTGATTCATTTTAATCACCCGCAAAATAATATTTAATTAATTTTACACGAAATACCGGCATAATGCAATTAAAAATTATAAAGTTGTATTATGATGGATGATATGTCTGCAATAATATAACGTTTGACAAAAAGTGTATAAATATGTTATCATAGCCCGGAGGTGACGAGTGTGAAGAAAAAAACAAAAGTGGTTTTAATTATTTTTCTTGTGATATTGCTTATAAGTGCCATGACTTTTGCGGCTAATCTTGCATGTCTTAAAATGACGTTGGGCTACATTGAAAAATTTCCTGATAGCGGTTGTTCTGAACTGAAATTTGAAAACTATGATAACGGTTGCTACAATATTACAACGGATAAAGATTTTAAAGTAATGCAGTTGACGGATTTACATATCGGCGGTGGCTGGATGTCTGCAAAAAAAGACAAGATGGCACTGAATGCGGTTGCAGCTATGATTACGGCTGAAAAGCCTGAT
>JAZSFV010000258.1:0-6015 GCA_045532395.1 Acutalibacteraceae bacterium | reverse complement strand
TTGCAGCAGAAAGTCATGTTGATCGCTCAATTGAAAACCCTGAAGTTTTCCTTAAAACAAATATTCTCGGCACTCAGGTACTTCTTGATGCTGTAAATAAATATTCAATTCCCCGTTTCCATCAGGTTTCAACAGATGAAGTTTACGGCGATTTGCCCCTTGACAGAAAAGATTTATTCTTTACTGAAACCACACCTATTCACACTTCATCTCCCTACTCTGCATCAAAAGCTTCTGCAGATTTGCTTGTGCAGGCATATATCAGAACATTCAAAACCCCTGCAACAATTTCACGTTGCTCAAACAATTACGGACCTTATCAGTTCCCCGAAAAACTTATTCCCGTTATGTTTGTCAAAGCATCAAACGGACATAGCCTTCCCGTTTACGGCAAAGGCGAAAATGTGAGAGACTGGCTTTATGTTGATGACCACTGCAAAGCAATTGATATGATTCTTGAAAACGGAAGAATCGGTGAAGTTTACAATATCGGCGGTCACAACGAAAGAACAAACCTTGAAGTTGTCAAAACAATTCTCCGCTATCTCGGCAAAGGCGAAGAGCTTATCACTTACGTGACCGACAGACCGGGACACGACATGAGATACGCCATAGACCCGCAGAAAATAAAGGATGAACTCGGCTGGTACCCTGAAACAGATTTTGATTCAGGCATTGCTCTCACTCTTAAATGGTACGAAGATAACACCGAATGGTGCGAAAACATCTTAAGCGGTGAATACAAAACTTTCAACGAAAGTGCAGGTAAATAAGATGGCGTTTTTCAAACCTCTTAAAGCAATAAGACCAAAGCCTGAATATGCAGCCAAAGTTGCCGCTTTACCTTACGACGTAATGAACAGTGAAGAAGCAAGGGAAATGGTAAAAGATAATCCCTATTCATTCCTTCACGTTGACAAAGCGGAAATTGATTTGCCCATCGGCACATATCTTTATTCAGACGAAGTTTACGAGAAAGCAAAAGAAAACCTTGAAAAATTAGTAGCTGACGGCATCTGCATTGACGACCGGACTCCTAAATATTATATTTATCGCCAGATTATGAACGGCCGTGCTCAGACAGGTATCGTAGGTGCTGCATTGATAGACGATTATATTGAAGGCAGAATCAAACGCCATGAATTTACAAGAGCGGATAAGAAGACCGAATCCGTCATATTGATACTTGTGATGCAAACACAGGCCCCATATTCCTGACTTACAGACATAAAGATGAAATTTCTTCTTTTATAAAATCATACTGCGATGAAAATTCACCCATTTATGATTTTGAAAGCGATAATGTTTTGCAGACTGTATGGGAAATTGCCGACGAAAAACTTATTTCTTCCCTCGAAAAAATGCTTTCACAAGCAGGCGATTATTATATTGCAGACGGTCATCACCGCTGTGCTTCTGCTGCAAAAGTGGGCATTAAACGTCGCGAAGAAAATCCCGATTTTGACGGCACAGAAGAATTCAACCTCTTCCTTGCAGTTCTTTTTGCAGACAGTGACCTTGAAATCATGGATTACAACAGAGTTATCAAAGACCTGAACGGTCTGACAAGTGAGGAATTTTTAAACAAAATCAGCGAAAAATTCAGTGTTGAAAAGCAAGAATCATCTTCTCCTTTCAAACCTTCAGAAAAACATACATTCGGTCTTTACCTTGATAAATCATGGTATAAGCTTACTGCAAAAGACGGAATTTTTGATGAATCCGATCCGGTTGACAGACTTGATGTTTCAATTTTACAAAACAACCTTATTTCTTCCGTTCTTGGAATTACTGACCCGAGAACAGACAAGAGAATTGATTTTGTAGGCGGAATCAGAGGTCTTAAAGAACTTGAAAGACGAGTAGAAAAAGATATGAAACTTGCTTTTTCAATGTTCCCCACAACTCTTGACGATCTGATGAGCATCGCAGATGCGGGCAAAGTAATGCCTCCTAAATCAACATGGTTTGAACCAAAACTTTTAAGCGGACTTTTTATTCACAAACTTAAAGGATGATAAACTTGAAAAAAGAAAATATAAGAAATTTTTCTATAATTGCACATATCGACCACGGCAAATCTACTCTTGCTGACAGACTTCTTGAAATTACTGATTCAGTTTCAAAAAGAGAAATGACAGAGCAGATTCTTGACGATATGGACCTTGAAAAAGAACGTGGAATAACAATCAAGGCTCATGCAGTAAAACTTAATTATAACGCAAAAGACGGCGAAGAATACGTCCTTAACCTTATTGACACTCCCGGCCACGTGGACTTTAACTACGAAGTTTCACGTTCACTTGCCGCTTGTGAAGGTGCAATTCTAGTAACGGACGCATCTCAGGGCATTGAAGCGCAGACACTTGCAAACACTTACCTTGCACTTGACCACAACCTTGAGCTTGTTCCCGTTATCAACAAAATTGACCTTCCCTCTGCAGACCCTGACAGAGTTTCTGCAGAAATTGAAGATATTATCGGTCTCGACTGCGAAAACGCACCGAGAGTAAGCGCAAAAACAGGCGAAAATGTCGAGCAAGTGCTTGAAAGAATCGTTTCAGATATTCCTGCACCCGCAAACAATGACGACAAGCCCTTGCGTGCACTTATTTTCGACTCAATTTATGACAGCTACCGTGGTGTTATTGTTTATGTAAGAATTGTTGACGGCAAAATAAAAGCCGGCGATACAATGCGCATGATGGCAACAGGTGCTGAATTTACAGTTGTTGACGTTGGCTACATGCGTGCTCAGCAGCTGGAAAGTGCAAAAGAGCTTACTTCGGGCGAAGTTGGTTATATTACCGCTTCAATCAAGACTGTAAGCGATGCACGTGTAGGTGATACTGTTACTCTCGCTTCTAATCCGGCTAAAGAAGCTCTCCCCGGATACAGACAGGTGCAGCCCATGGTTTTCTGCGGTGTTTACCCTGCTGACGGTGCTGACTACGAAGCACTGCGCGATGCATTGGAAAAACTCCAGCTAAACGATGCTGCTCTTTCTTACGAGCCTGAAACTTCAGGTGCTTTAGGATTCGGCTTCCGTTGCGGATTCCTTGGTCTTCTTCATCTTGAAATTATTCAGGAAAGACTTGAAAGGGAATACGATCTGGACCTTGTTACAACAATTCCAAGCGTTATTTATAAAATATATCTTACTGACGGCAGTGTTATTGAAATTGACAACCCAACTCATTACCCTGACCCTGCAGTAATTGACCACTGCGAAGAGCCTATAACAAACGCTCACATTTATGCTCCCAGCGATTATGTCGGCACAATTATGGACTTATGTCAGGACAGACGCGGTGTTTTCAAAGATATGACTTATATCACTTCTGACCGTGTTGATATTCATTACGAGCTTCCGCTTAATGAAATTATTTACGACTTCTTTGACTGCCTTAAATCACGCACAAAGGGTTATGCATCATTTGACTACGAAATCAAAGGCTATGTTCAGTCAAAACTTGTTAAGCTGGACGTGCTTCTTAACGGCGATATTGTTGACGCACTTTCATTTATTATCCATGCTGACAAAGCTTATGCAAAGGCAAGAAAAATTGCCGAAAAGCTTAAAGACAATATTCCGAGACAGATGTTTGAAATTCCCGTTCAGCTTTGCGTTGGCGGTAAGGTTATTGCAAGAGAAACAATCAAAGCTATGCGTAAAGACGTTCTTGCAAAATGTTACGGTGGTGACATCACCCGTAAAAAGAAACTTCTTGAAAAACAGAAGGAAGGTAAAAAGCGTATGCGTCACTTCGGAACAGTAGAAGTTCCCCAGGATGCATTCATGGCAGTTTTGAAACTTGACGAATAAAGAAAGGAATTATCAAATGCAGACTCCTGAAATACTCATCAGAAAAGCTGAAGAACTCCAGAAAAAAATGGAAACCGTTTTTCCAGCTCTTGCACCATTGGCAAAGCAGTGTTTCCTCAACACAATCGAAACCACAACTGAAGAACTTGAGGACGGCGGTTACTTTGTAATCACAGGCGATATACCTGCTATGTGGCTCCGTGACAGTGCGGCTCAGTTAAAACCTTATATTAAATATGCAGCAGAAGATGAAGCTTTAAGAAAAATTTTAAGAGGCGTTATCGCAAAACACGCATATTATGTAAACCTTGACCCCTACTCAAACGCGTTCAACGCGAAGCCTACAAAAGATAGTTGGAATGATAATACCGACTTTGAGCACGAATTGATATGGGAAAGAAAATATGAAGTGGACTCTCTGTGCGCCAGCATTTATCTCGCTTATGAATATTATAAATACACAGGCGACGACAAAATTTTCACAGATGAACTTGAGAGAATGCTGGAAACAATCACAGACCACTTTATAAAAGAACAACATCATGCTGAAAATTCAACCTACTTTTTCGACAGAGAAAATGCTGCTCCCTCTGATACCTTGTCTTTTGGCGGATACGGAAGACCCGTTAATTTTACCGGCATGACATGGTCGGGATTCAGACCTTCTGACGACAGTTGCATTTTCAATTATCTTGTTCCCTCAAACATGATGGCAGTTGTTGCTATGAAATATGCGGCAGAACTTGCAGAAAAAGGCTTTGATAACGATGTGCTTGCCAAAAAATGCCGAACTCTTTCCGCTGAAATTGATGACGGCATAAAAAATTATGCTATCTACATTCATCCGGAATACGGCAAAATTTATGCTTACGAAACCGATGGCTTCGGAAACTATAATCTTATGGATGATGCAAATTCTCCCAGTCTTATGGCTGCTCCGTATCTTGGATATTGCGACAAAGAAGACGAAATTTATCAGAACACAAGAAGATTTATTCTTTCAAAAGATAATCCCTATTATTTTGAAGGAAAGGTTGCAAAGGGTGTGGGAAGTCCCCATACTCCCAAAAATAGTATCTGGCACATCGCTCTCACCATGCAGATTCTCACAAGCAACAACAAAGATGAAATTCTTGAATGTCTCGATATGTTAAGCAAAACTCATGCAGGCACAAACTTTATGCATGAATCTTTTAATGTGGACGATCCCACAATTTTTTCCAGAACATGGTTTGCATGGGCAAATACTCTTTTTGCGCAGATGCTTGAAACACTTGATTTATAATTTTAGCAACCAACACCAAAACCACGCAGAATTATTTTTGCGTGGTTTTATTTTTATAAAAAAATCCCCCTGCATTTCTGCAGAGGGATTAGTTTTATTCAATTACGTTAATTCAATCAAGAATTATACGAAATACCAGCAGCAACCAAGGAGGAAGAACCAGATAAGCCACTGCCACCATGTGTATTTAACTTTAACGTCGCATGTTGCTTCGTCGATTACATTACCTTCAGCATCTACAAGTGTAGCTGTGATTGTTGCAGTACCAAGTTTATGAGTTGTAACGTTACCGTCTTCATCAACTGTTACAACTTTTTCGTTTGATGATGTCCAGATTACGTCATAATCAAGTAAGAGTTTGTCATCAGGAAGAACTGTTTCTGTAAGTGTGAAAGCAGGAGCTTTTCTTACATAGTATACGCTGATGGGATCCATCTGATCAAGTACGATTTCTTCAGGACTAACTGCTCTTACTTCTGATTCATAATAACCACATTCATTTTTACAGTATCCATAGAATGTGCCTTTTTCTGTTGAACTTTCAACCCATTCTTCTTTTGCAGGAATGTCATGGCCGATAGCTTCAACTTCGTCTGCTACATAAGAATCACCGCATGCTGAACATGTGTATGTTGTGTAACCTGATTCTGTACATGTGGGATCAGTTACTACTGCTTCATAGTCATGACCAAGTGCATCGATTGTTGTTGTTTCTCTTGAGAGTTCTTCACCGCATACTGAGCAGTATACTACCATATCGTAAGAACCGTCGTTTACACAATCAGCTTCTACTCTGTTTTCTTCAACTGCTTCTGCTTCTTCGTGACCGAGAGCATCAATTGTTGTTGTTTCTCTTGAGAGTTCTTCACCGCATACTGAGCAGTATACTACCATATCATATGAA
>JAZSFV010000082.1:0-9586 GCA_045532395.1 Acutalibacteraceae bacterium | reverse complement strand
GAAGAAGCCGTGGTTTTCAACCATAGTTACAATGCCCTTTGTTTTTGCATATTCAGTAACTGCTTTACACCCTTTTATAAATACGGGAAGTGCTTCATCGAAGCCCATATAAAACTTTCTGTCGTCTTTATATCCCCAGCCTGCATCGTGACGCATGAATTTTACGCCAAGTGCTTCTGCTACATCAACTTTTGCTTTTATGCGGTCAATTTCTTTTTCAAGGTCACCATCGCAACCATTTAATAAATCTGCACCGATAGTATAGCTTGAAATTTCAAGTCCTACCCTTTCAGCTTCCGCTTTAAGTTCTTTTGCAAATTCAAGTTCTGTTTTGTTTTCAGGCACCATTAAATCGATATATTCAATGGCATCAAAACCAAGTTCTTTAACCTTTTCAATAAGTGTAAAATGAGTATATTCCCCTGAATCAAGAAGTTTCTGAAAGCTGTATGATGATACTGAAAATTTCATAAATTAACCCTCATTGATAATACCCTGAAGATATTTTACTGCAAGGCCGATATCTTTTGCAGGATCTGCACCTACTTCTCTTTCGATTGTAAGGAAGCCTTTATAGCCGATATCCTCAAGTGCTTTAAGATAGTACGGGAAAGGAACTGAACCTGAACCAAGAGGTACTTCTTCATAAGAGTCGCCTTCGATTGCATGTTCGCCTTCTGCCATTTCACGTGCACCGGGCATACCATAAACGATTTCAGGGTTTTCATAGAAACGCATGTAACCGTCTTTCGCGTGAGTATGTACAATATAATCTTTAAGATTGTAAACTGCTTCAACGGGAGCATCGCCTGAAACCATGATAAGGTTTGCAGGGTCAAGGTTTACACCAACGCCTCTTGAACCGAGAGAATCAAGGAAATTTTTAAGAATAATTGATTTTTCAGGACCTGTTTCAACTGCAAAGTGAGACTGGATAGAATCAGCATAAGAACTGAGTTCAAAACAAGCAGCCTGCATTATTTTATATCTTTCGCTGTTTTTATCATTGGGAACAACGCCGATATGAGTTGTAACAATATCTGTGCCGAGTTCTTTAGCAAGATCAAGGATTCTCTTTGATTTTTCAACTTTTTCAGCGTTTTTATCAGGGTGAACGAAACCACCGCCGCCAAGGTCACCACAAAGAGCAGATATAACAAGACCGTTATCGCTGACTAATTTTTTAAATTCACTGATTTTTGCAGGAGTCATATTTTCAGGAGCCATGTCACCGTTTGAAGCATAAACCTGGATACCCTGAGCACCTACTTCTTTAGCTTTCTTTACAGCTTCCGGCATGGGAAGTCTGAAACTGTCTACGATAACGCCAATAGGAAATTTGTACATAATTATCAACCTCTTTTTGAATGATTTCAATAAAAAACAGCGTAATTTCAATTTAACTGTTTACAAAACCGATTATAACTGATATGATTATTTTTGTCAATAACCCAAACTTGAGGAGGTTATATTATGTCAAAATTAAGAGTTGCAATCATTGGTTGCGGTAATATTGCAAACTGTGCACATATTCCCAGCTACATGGCAAACGAAGATGTGGAAATCAAGTATTTCTGCGACATTATCCCTGAAAGAGCTGACGCGGCTGTAGAAAAATACGGTTGCGGCAAAGCGGTTTATGATTACAAGGAAATTGTAAACAACGACGACATTGATGCAGTTTCAGTTTGTACTCATAACGACCATCACGCTATGATTTCAATTGATTTCATGAAAGCAGGCAAAGATGTACTTTGCGAAAAACCTGCTGCAAGAATATTGAAAGAAGCTCTTCAGATGCAGGAAGTTGCAAAAGAAACAGGCAGAATGCTTTCAATCGGCACAGTTAACCGCTACAATGATTCTGTTAACCGTGTTAAAAAGATGATTGAAAACGGCGAGCTTGGTGAAGTTTTCCACATTTATGCATCTTTCAGAGCACACCGCTCAATCCCCGGCCTTGGCGGTGACTTCACAACAAACGCTTGCTCAGGCGGTGGCGCACTTATTGACTGGGGCGTTCATTACCTTGACCTTATTCTTTACTGTTGCGGTGACCCAAGACCTCTTACTGCAAGCGGTGAAGCATTCTGCAAATTAGGCAAAGACATGAAAAACTATGTTTATGAAGGCATGTGGGCTGAAGAAACATCAGACGTTGAAAACGGAACTTACGACGTTGACGACTCTGTAACAGGCATCATAAGAACTGAAAACGGTCCTACAATTACATTCAACGGTGCATGGGCACAGAATATCGGCATTAACGAAACCTTTATTGACTTCATGGGTGATAAAGGCGGTATCAGACTTAACTACTGCGGATATTACACTTTCTTCACAGTAAAAGATGGTGCTTTGGTTGAAGAAAAACCGAAATTCAGAATGAGAGACCATTACAGAAACGAAATCGACTCATTCGTGGAATCATGCAGAACAAGAATTCCCAACCAGTCACATATCGACAGAGCAATTCTTACTTCAAAAATCATGGATGGTATTTATCGTTCATCAAACATTCATCAGGAAGTTAAGATTTACGAAAACGCTTACGGCGAAGAATAATAAGATTCGGTATATAACAAAAACCTCGCAAGTCAGACTTGCGAGGTTTTATTTTTCAAGAAACCAGATTATGATTTTTTTCTTGTAAGAAGCAACACTACAACTGCACCAACGCAGAGAACGATAACAGCAATCGCGATGATTCTCTTAATCATCTGTGATTTGTCTTCGTCTTCATTATCGTCTTCTTTTTCAACTTCTTCATACTCGTATGATTCATATTCTGTTAAATCATTGGGGTCTAAAGTGAGTTCTTCAGTTGTTTCTTCTGTAGTTTCTTCTATTGTGGGAACTGCACCGTTGTTGGCAATGGGTTTCTGTGTGGGTTTCACGGGAGCCTTTGTAGTAGCAGGCTTTGTAGTAGCAGGTTTTGTTGTCGGTACTGCAGAAAGCTTGATTTCAGCACTGCCGCCACTTACTGCCAACGGATTATCCTCAGTATCAAAAGTCATATCATTATCAACGCTGACGCTGACATTTGTTGTTCCGCCGTTTTTAACAGCATCAAGTTTTTTGAAAGTAGCGATACAAACTGTACCGTTTTCTTTTGTGCCTTCACCTGAGTTGCTGTTGATAACTGTAATGCTTACAGTACCGTCGCCATGACCGCCTTCAAAAACGGGCATGCCGGCTGCACTTGTGATGCCTGCACTGTCAACAGACTGAAGTTCAAGCGCTGCACCATCATAATTAAGTGTTGCGCCAAGACCTGACAAACCTGTGTTACCACTGATATTGATAGCAACTTTAACTGTGTTTGCGTCTTCACTTACTTTTGAAACAGAAAGAGATGTACCTGTAGCTGCAACCGGAATTGACATAATAGCAACTGTTGTGAAAACAATGGTGACAGCAAGGAGTATGCTCAATAATTTGTTTTTCATTTATTTCACCTCATAAACGCCAAATGGAAACGTGCCGAAACGACACGTTCCATCTGTAAGTTTTAATTAAAATACGGGTAAACGTTTTGTGATTTCAAGCTTGAAGAATTCAACCATTACAGTTTCTTCATAAACTTTGCCTGAAGCTGTAGTAATCTTTGCAGTGATATTATCTCTGCAGTACCACCAACGGTTAGGAACTACAAGACCGTTTTCATCAATTAACAATCTGCCGAATTCAACAGACCATTCAACGCTCTTGATTTTTTCGTCACCATAGCCTGCTACAAGCTGAACACTCTGTTTTCTGTAGCTTGCAAAGAAAGGAACTTTCTGGTAGTATTTTTCTTCAATTGCGTTTTCAGGTGCAACTTCACCGGCATAAATGACGGGAGAAACAACACCTACTCTGCCGTTTACAACTTTAAAGTCTACTGCCTTTTCTTTTGAGTTGACAACACTGTTTTCAGCGAAGTCAAGTTTAACATCTGCATAACCTGTTGCACCGGGAAGAACTTTGAACTTAAGTGTGCAAACAGTACCGTTTTTAGATGAGTCTACAACACCGTTATAGTAAAGGATTCTTACTTTGCCTTCATATGGTTCGCCGATTTTGAATGCGTCAGCCTTGAAAACATCACCGTTTGTTGCGGATACAAATTCAAGTTTTTCTGCATCATAAACAATTGTGGGGTTAACTGCACAAACAGCTTTTGAGTTTGAAACTTTAACAGTAATTGTAACGACATCACCGGGATTTGATTTTGCGACATTACTTACAGTGAATGTCATTTCATTGTCTGCAGCAAATGCTGTGAATCCTACTGTTGCCGGAGCAAGCACAAGCAAGAGTGCGAGAAGTACAGAAACTAATTTTTTAATGTTTTTCATAATTCACGCACCTCCTTATTTACCAACAGGAGCACTGTTGGGAACGTTTGTCTGTCCGGGAGTACCCACAACATTTCTCCAAAGGAAAGTAACTCTGTTACCGTTGATTGTATAAGTGTCAACTCTGCTGAAGTTTTTGGTATCGAGGAAACCTACCTTTGAAAATCCTCTTTCTTCAAGACCTGCTGCAAATTTCTTTGCCATTTCATTTGAAGGGAAGTCGATTTTAAATTCGATTGTGAGCTGGCTGTGGGGCTTTGACATGTCTGTATAGTTGTCAAGAGCACCGGGTTTGAAGCCTGTAATCCACCAATATTTCTTATCAGGTTCTGCTTCTTTATTAGGCATTGAGAATGATACTTTTTCATCCTTATAAACTGTCATTGCCATAGGTAACTTATCGTTATCATTAGCACAGTCATAGTGAGGTGTTGTACGGTCTGAGGGTTTAGTATAAACACCAAGTTCTGCACCGTAGAGCACCATACCGTACTGTCCTTTCCAGGGCTGAATCATCCACTGTTTGGGAGTACCTGCGGGCACACCAGCAAGTTCGCCTTCTTCATATTCACCGTAATCAAAGAATATACGGAATGTATCGTAGTACATGAATGTGTAGGGAGTTGCATAGTCATAAACTTCGTTGAAGCCGAAGTTTCTCTGCCACGGGTCGTCTGCTGTGTAGAAGTAACCGTCTGCAGATACCATGTATGAGAGAAGTTTTGCATCAAATACCCATTCAAAATCACCTGATTTATCAGCCGTTGTAAGCACTTCCTGAAGTTTGAGAAGGTCTTTCTGGTTGATTTTGCCGTCTTCGACAAGGTCTGTTGTCAGGGGGTTGTAATCAAGTTTTTCTCTGTTGATAACAATTCTTGAAAGACGAACAAGGTCAGCAGCATTAACAGCACCGTCATCGTTTACATCGCCGGGATAAATCTTTTTATAGTAAATATCAAATGTTGCTTCTTTGTCCAGATATGTAACTATAAGACCGTTTTTACCTTCCTGATGCTTGTAAGCAGGAGTAATCTGGAATTTGTATCCCATGAAATCCAATGACTTGGTTTCATCATATTTATAAACAAATTCCTGAGTTGTTTCGCCACCGCAGGGCTTGTAAGTAACTGTAATTTCAAGACCTGAATAGTCAAGCTGTTTACCATCATCGTAATAGTAGAAATACTCTGTCTTGTTAGGTTTCTTTGTAACTTTAATGCTCTGAACAGGGTCAGCGTCAACATAAACAGCAGTTTCTGCATATTTATCTCCGTAAGTGAAGATAATTTTATTTTCGCCTGTCTGGAGATTATTGTAGTAAACTTTAAGACCTGCAAGAAGTTCTTCATTAGACTTCGTTGTGGGTTCTGTTGTTTCTGTTGATGTTTCTGTTGTTTCACCGCTTACTGTTTCACCTGATGTTGATTCAGTAACTTCAGCAGTTGTTGTTTCTGTTTCAGGTTCTTCAGTAGCAGTTGTTGTGTCAACATCTTTGAGCGAACCGCTCTTGATAATGTTTTTATCAACAACAATTGTCTGTTCAACACCATCAAGTTTAAGACTCAATACAGTACCGGTTACGTCAACCTGTTCATCTTTGTCAAGGTAATAACGCTTTGTAGGACCGGAAACAACCTGCAATGAATCTGTGCCTGCAAATACAGATAAGCCAATAGCGCATGCTGTGACAATAACTGCAAAGCAGAGTGCAAGACACACTGATTTTTTCATGTTTCTAATCACCTCTTAAAAAATTTCAATAAATATCTGCATGGCATAAAGCCAAATCGGAAACGTGTTTTCTCACAACAACACCCTGTCCTGAAAAATTTATGTAATTTAAGGACAGGGTTGTTATGAAGAGCTTTTCAGGAATTAGAACAAAGCAACGAGAGCTTCGAAGCCTTTCTTTAAGTAATCCAAAAGAACGTCAAAGTTTACGATTTTGTTAAGAATTTCCCAACCTGTTTTGATGCCCTCAATGATATCTGTCAAGTTCATCACATTCACTCCTTCCGCTTTAATTGCGAGCAGTGAAACTGCCACTTGCTCACATAAATTATACGAAATTTTCGTTTTTATGTCAAGCAAAAAGGGGTTATATTTTGCATGTTTAATTATTTTTCATAATATTTATACTTTTCTTACGTTTTTGTTACAAAATCAAGCAAAAAATTTCAAAAAAACCATTGACTTTTGATGTCAATATGCTACAATGAGC
This sequence comes from Acutalibacteraceae bacterium, assembly GCA_045532395.1. Taxonomy (GTDB): domain Bacteria; phylum Bacillota; class Clostridia; order Oscillospirales; family Acutalibacteraceae; genus SIG575. Next base: position 3,025 of record JAZSFV010000082.1, on the reverse strand, counting down.
GTGAATTTCATACGTAGAAAAGAGTGATATTATATGAGTGAATATAAAACCTTTTCAAACAAGCCAATCCCTGAAGAAATCATGAAATTTGCAGAGAAGAATCTTGAAGGCGAGAAGATTCTTTTTTCCGTCGTGGGTGACCTTAATCTCGACGGTAACTATGACGATTCAGCGTTGATTGTGACAGAAACTTCGCTTCTCGCCGTTGACAAAAAGCACAAAAACGGTTTCAGACTTTACAAGTTTGACGAAATCGAAAAAGTGATTGTCAAGAGAATGTACGGCAATGCAATCGTAAGAGTGAAGTTAAAAGCTCCGCCTGAAGAAGGCAAGAGACAAAACATTGAAATCGCATTACGTTTTACCTACGCAAATGCAGATATTGCCGATGCAGCTGCGATTTTCATCAACAATGTAAACGATGGTCTTAACCTGGAAGAACAGTTACTGATTGTAAAATCCACTTACGACAAGCAACGTTCATTCTGCCCCAAATGCGGCAGAAAGCTTGCGTCCCCTGACGCTGAGTGCTACAACTGTAAGGGCAAAGGCAAAGTCATCACAAAGCTGATGAAATATCTTATGCCTGAAAAAGGAAAATTAATATTCTGCGTCATACTTTCGGTGCTCGTTACAGGACTTTCTCTCGTACCGCCCAGAGTTACACAGATGATGGTTGATGAAATTCTCCCCCAGAACAACGCAAAAGGACTTATTACTGTTATTCTTGCATTGTTGGGCGTATATATTGTTCAGTATGTGCTTTCGTTTATACGTTCATATTTCCTGAGAATTGCAGGCGACAAAATCATCATTGATCTTAAGAAAGATATTTACGCAAAAGCACAGTATCTTCCTTTGAGTTATTACGATAAAACTTCAACAGGTTCTGTTATCAACAGAGTTAACTCAGACTCCGTTATTCTTCAGAACTTTATAATGCGTATTTCCCAGGAAGGTATCACTCAGGCTTTCTTGCTTGTAGGTATTGCAGTTATCATGCTTATCATGAACTGGCGACTTACACTTCTTTCTCTCCTGCCCGTTCCCCTTGTTGTAATAGGCGGCAGAATTTTCGGCAAAAAAATCGGTCCTATGTACCGCCGTTTGTGGATAAGAAGCTCTCACATTTCAACTTTGCTTGCAGATACAATCCCCGGCGTAAGAGTTATCAAATCTTTCACTAATGAAGATTCCATTATCGGCAAGTTCAAAGCATATTGCGACGACTGGCTCAAGGAAGACAAACGAGCAAGCATGATTTCGTCAATCTTCCCCAATGTTATGACATTCCTTATTACCTGCGGTTCTGTTATTATCTGGTATGTAGGCGGCAGATGGATTATTGATGACCCTGAAAACCAGAGAATCACAATCGGTATGCTTGTATCATTCATTTCATATACAAGCATGTTCTACGGCCCCGTAGGTTTCTTTGCAAACATCAGCGACTCGTACCAGAGCGCCCTTGCATCAGCTGAAAAGATTTTCGATATCATCGACGCAGAGCCGGAACACGACTTTGCCAAAGGTGAAGAGCTCCAGCGAATGGACGGTAAAATCGAATTCAGAAACGTTAACTTCGCATTTGACCGTTCAAAGAAAGTTGTTGATAACGTAAGTTTCACTCTTAACCCCGGCGACATTGTAGGTATTGTTGGTACAACGGGTTCAGGTAAATCAACACTTATCAATCTTCTCATGAGATTCTATGACGACTACGAGGGCGAAATTCTCGTAGACGATGTTAATATCAAGGATATTGACATGAAATATTACCGTGACCAGATAGGTTACGTTCAGCAAGAACCGCTTATGTTCAAAGATACTGTTTTCAACAATATCGCTTACGGCACACCTAACGCTCACGTTGAGCAGGTTATTTACGCTGCCGATGTTGCAAACGCACACGGATTTATCTCACGTCTTCCTGACTCATACGATACATATCTTGGTGAAAGAGGTATCGGTCTTTCAGGCGGCGAAAAACAGCGTCTTTCAATTGCACGTGCCGTTATGAAAAACCCCAGCGTTCTTATTTTTGACGAAGCAACTGCAGCTGTTGACTCAGAAACTGAAGAACTTATCCAACAGGCTATCGAAAGGCTTATCCGTGGCAGAACAACACTTATGATTGCCCACAGACTTTCAACTCTGAGAAAAGCAAACAGAATTCTTGTTGTTGATAAGGGTAGAATCATAGAAAACGGTTCACATGAAGAACTTATGGCACTCAAAGGCAAATATTATAAACTTATTCAGATTCAGTCTATGTCACAAAAAGTGAGAGAGCAAAAAGAATCTGAAAACTTTGAATAAGAGTGAAAGGGTGTGTAAAATATGTTGAAATATATCGAAGGACCCGAAGTAAAGCTCACAGTAAACGATAAAATTTTTATTGATGCTGAATTTTACGGCTCAGGTGAAAAACTTTACGAGCTTGAACCTCACAGACTTTTCCCCATAAGCGGTCTTAACAAATACATTTCTTTGCTTGACAGCGAAGGTAACGAATGTGCGATTATAAGAAACATTGACAACCTTCTTCCTGAAAGCAAAGCAGCACTTCAGAGTGCACTTGATGAATATTACATGATTCCCAAAATCACACGTTTTGTTAAGCGTTATGAAAAGTTCAACATCTGGATGTGGACTGTTGACACTGACAAAGGCAGATATACATTTGAACTGAGAAACAGTCTTACAGCTATCAAAACTCTTTACGACGGGCGTATCCTTATTAAAGACGGCAGTGATAACAGATACGAAATCACTGACCTTTACAAGCTCGATAAACGAAGCATTAAGATGATGCTTCCCGACATTTAATTAAAGGAGAAAAAAACATGAAACTTATTCTTGCTATTGTTAATAATGACGACAGTGCTGTTGTATCATCAGCACTTACAAAAGAAAAATTCACAGTTACAAAGCTTTCAACTACAGGCGGTTTCCTTATGGTGGGAAACACAACTCTTCTTATCGGTTCTGAAGACAAGGATGTTGAAAGAGCAAAGGAAATTAT
>JAZSFV010000086.1:0-18230 GCA_045532395.1 Acutalibacteraceae bacterium | reverse complement strand
GCTTATTTTTGACCGTGACCATGTAATTTCCTGTGCAGGGATTCCCAAAAAGGAAGTGCTTGACCGCAGTGTAAGCCCTGAACTTGAAGACATTATGGAAAACCGTTCAAGCTATATAGCAAGTAATAATCAGCACAAGCTTATTGCCGCAGAGGGCGTTGACAGAAGCGCCGCAGTTGCGTGTCCGATTATCGGAAGCGGTGATGTGCTTGGTGCAGTTGTGCTTTTGTCAGCGGAAGACGGCAAGGAAGTGACGGAAACTGAAATTAAACTTATTCAGGTTGCCGCATCTTTTTTAGGCAAGCAAATGGAAGAATAGGGGATATAAAAAGAGCAGGCTTTATAACCTGCTCTTTTTTTAGTATTCAATTGAATTTAAAGTTTCGCACACCATGTCAGGATAGTCTGTCATAATACAGTCTGCACCGTTGCGGGCGAGATATTCAACTTCCTGAGGGTTATCAATTGTCCAGAATTGAACTGCGATATTATTTTTGTGGGCGTAGTTTATAACCTGACGTGAGCCTATATTTATAAGACCGTCAAAAGCACTTGAGCCGTAAGGCACGTGAAGAACTTCGTAAGATGCATTTGCTGTTTCGAAATCCCAATTCATTCTTGCGTAGAAATAAAACTGTAAAGCTTCAAGGGCATTTGCAGAACGTGAGATTTCAGGATAATTTCTTTCCATGTGAGAAGAGATTGTGGGGTCAAATGTAGACCAGATTATACGCTCTTCAAGGTTGTATTTTTTAATCAGTTTGTAAAGTTCATCGGTAGCCTTTCGGCCGTTGATTCCCATGGATTTTACTTCGATTAAATATTTCATGTCTTTTTCGGGACAGTTTTCTTCAATATAAGAAATCACATCGTCACAAAGAGGTATTTTTAAATTCTCAGGTATATCTTCGCCTCTTAAACCTGCGTAAATTTTTTCGCCATGGAATTTGAATTTTTCGCCCATATTAAGCTGACGTGCTTCCTCATAAGTAAGCGAACTTACCTGAATATTTTCTTTACCGAAAAATTCAACTGCATCCGAAACATTGTCGTAAGTCAGGTCGTGGATTGTAACTAATTTTCCGTCTTTTGTAAGTTGCACATCAAATTCAATATAATCAATGCCGTAATTTTCTCTGTTTTTAACGGCGTTTTCAAAAGCCATCATTGTATTCTGCGGAGCGAGACCTGAACCGCCTCTGTGTACTGCAATTTCAGTTTCTTTGTATTGCATTATGTACTGATTTGCCGCGTTTTCGTTTATGTAAATTTCTCTTATTGCAGAATCATCTTCTCCCATTGTTGCAACAATGGGAATGAGCATAACGATGGCAATTATTACGTGACCTATTTCTTTGAAGAAATTTAAAATTGTTGTAAAACCTTTTATTTTAATCAATCCTTTTTTATAATGTACGATAATTATATAATATTTGTTTCATAAGGTCAAGAAAAAGTGCAGGCTTTAACACCTGCACTTTTTAAAATTAATATTCGATTTTATCAAGAACTTCTTTTGCCATGTCGGGATAGTCAGTCATAACACAGTCTGCGCCGTTCTTTGCTAAATACTCAACTGCTTCAGGGTCGTTGATTGTCCAGAACTGAGCTGCAATGTTGTATTTATGGGCATAGTTGATAACCTGACGTGTGCCGAGATTGATAAGTCCGTTTGCTGCAGAAGAACCATAGGGAATATGTAATGCAGAGTAAGTAACGCCTGCTACATCAAGGTCCCAGTCCATTCTTGCGTAGATGTAGAACTGAAGAACTTCAAGAATACTTGCTGAGCGGGGAATCTCGGGATATTTTTCTGTCATATAGGTTGTTACTTCCTGGTTGAAAGTTGCCCAGATTACTCTGTCTTCAAGGTTTCTTTCTTTGATGATTCTGTAAAGCTCGTCAGCAGCAATTTTGCCGTCTTCGCCTTTTGATTTTATTTCGATGATGTAGTTGTATTGTTTATCTCCGCTGTTTGTTTCGATGTAGTCGATAATGTCTTCACAAAGCGGCACGTGGAGATTATAGGGAATATCGTCGCCTCTTAAACCTCTGTAAGGATATTTGCCGTCAATTTCGAAGTTTTCGCCCATGTTAAGAACCTGTGCTTCTTCGTAAGTGAGTTCGTTTGCGTAAACGTTTTCATGGCCGAACTCTTCAACTGCGTTTGATGTTGAATCGTAAGTCAAATCGTGCATGATAATGAGTTTGCCGTCTTTTGTTACCTGAACGTCAAATTCATAAGTATCAACGCCGTATTTGTCGTTCTGCTTGAGAACTTCTTCAAACGCCATTAAAGTGTTCTGGGGCGCGATACCCGCACCTGAACGATGGGCAGAGATTTCCATTTCTCCGTAAGATACGATATGGGGGTTTGTAGCGTCCGGATTGGGGATAATTTCATTTTTTGCTGAATCATCAGCGCCCATCGTCAGTATTATCGGTATTATAGCAACTACTGTTACTAATACGTGATAAACTTTTTTGATTAAAGTTACAAGTGTCTGTCCGATATTCATGTAAAATACATCCTTTCTTTAATGAAATTCTTGTAAATTATATTACACTTTTCAGGAAAGGTCAAGTATCCTATACAAATTCCAATATTTGTATAAGAAATCAAAAAAATACGAGTACAATCTGTATAGATTGCACTCGTGACAAGTAAATATTCAGCTTTCCTGATTGCTAAATTCAACCGTACCGTCAGGTTTAAGAACATAAGTTGTCAGTGTATTACCATAGTATGCACCTGTGGGGTCGTAAGATGAAAACTGTACTATGTATTTTTCGTCTATAATCTGAATGTCAGCAGTATACGCATTGGAAGTTATATCCTTTGTCCACAAGATGTTTCCGTCAAGGTCAGTTTTCGTTACTATTCCTGATTCGCCGGAAGCAACGAGAAGAATGCCGTCTTCAAGTTTTCTTACTGCGTGGTGCTCGCCTACAGTTTTGGCTTCAACTACATTTTCGCCGCTTTCACTGTCAAGAATATAAAGCTTATCTCCTACGTTAAGGTAGATGCAGTCGGGAGTAAAGTCCATAAAAGCTTCAGCATTTTCGTCAAAATGGCGGCTCCACAGTTTGTTGAATGATTTGTCGTAGCAATCAAAAGTAAATGTGTTGGCTGTCCAATCATAAGTGTGCACATAAATATTTTTAAAATCACCTGAGAAAGTCATGTAACGGTTTATACTTTCGTCAGTTTTGCAGTCAATCACCAGACCGCCTTCAATTGCGGCTAAACCATATTTTACAAAACCTTTGTTTTGAAGACCGTTGATGTCTGCTACGAAATATGAGTAAGAAAGGTCATCGTAAAAATCGTCTTCAAGAAACTCGAAGTCTTCATTTTGTGCTTGTCTTAAAGTTGCTTTGTTACCGAAGAAATATTGTGAAACTTTTTCGACTTCCGTTCTTGAATATTTAGGGATATACAAGTCGTCCACAGTGTAATCTGTTACTCTGCTTGCATCGAAAGAGGGGAGAGAATCATCGTTATGTTTTTCCACGCCTTTGAAAGTTGTGTAAAAATTAACAGTTTTTCCCACAATGTCTGCAGATTGATTTTTATCAATTTTTACAAGTGCCATATTGCCGGATTTGTAATAAATCTGGCTGAAGTCTACGTATGCACTGTGTTCAACAAGCACAGTAACTTTGTTACCATTCTGAGAAACAATTTCGCTTACTATGCCGTAAAAGCATATCTGAGTATTATTATAAACATCAGGGTTTTCAGTCAATACACCGTAATCAACTGTGAAATAATCTGTGTCAAAATAATCAAGCAGAAGTTTTTCGGTTTCGTTAAGTTTAACTGTTGTGTAATGCGGTTTAATGCATGAAACACCAAGTGCGGTATCAGTATTTTTCAAAGAAAAAATCGGCTCGTCAGTTGAATCTGCTGAGGGCGAGGAAGAAGATGTCGCATTTTCTTTTTTGTTTTCTTCCTTGTCTTTTGTGCTGTTTTGTGCAATTAAAATTCCCGAAACAGCCAATGCGATTGCCACAACGACAGAAACAATAATTATAATAAGTTTTTTGTTGGATTTTTTTGCAGGCTTTGTGTTTTCAACCAAAACTTCTTCAGTAAATTTCGTCATGCAATATGGACAGAAAGAACTTTCAGCAGGTAATTCCCTACCGCAATTTTTACAGATCATAACTTTTCCTCCTCAAAAAAATAATCCCTGAATGTATTATACAATCATTCAGGGGTTATTTCAAGATTAATAATTAGAGGCAAGTTGAGTAGCAAGAGTTTCCATGAGACCTTTTATTCCCTCAGGATCGCTTCTCAGCGTAATTGTTCCGCTTTCGCTTACGTTATAGGTTATTGCTCCGCTGTAAGGTGTGGCAGAATCGTAAACCGAGTGACGGTAGTTACCGGAAATTTTAACGGCAATGACACTTTCATTGACTCTTTCATAAGTAATTTCAGGGTTGGGGAACATATAGTCAATCATCTCGCCGATACTGATGTCTTCATAAATTCCGGCGGCAACAGCTTGGCTTAATCCTGAAGGTAATGCACTTTTATTGTACAACATCAGAAAGGCGTTGTTGAAAGCTTCTTCGTCTTCACCGCCCGATGAACTTTGACCGAAAATAGTTTCGTAAAGTGACATTATGTCTTCGTTGTCAATCAACTGTTCTCCGTCTAAATCGGCGTAGTATGTTTCAAAAGTACCGTCTTCAGAAACGCTGAACTGAATGCAACAGTTTATGCTTTCTCCGTCAAGGGTACATTTGCCGTTAAATTCAACAATGTTCAATCCGTCTTCGCTTTCAAAACTCTTCCATTTGGGATTGGAGAAAAACGCATTGAATGCAGTTTCTATTGTCACGTCGGGAAAAGCATCAAGAGTACCTGTCTTAACCTGATTGATATAAACGTTTTCTTTTTCAGAGGCTTTTGAACTGCCTGCGACTATGCCGACAATGATTAAAACTGCCGCAACAAGAAAACAAGCACAGGCAATTATAATACGTGTCATTTTCTGCTTCTTAGGGAGGTCTTTGAATTTGACTTTTTTCTTTTTGTCTTCGTTTTGTGCGGCACTGTCAATAGTTGCACCGCAACCATCGCAGATTTTTGAATCGTTATCAATTTGTTTTCCGCATTGTTTACATTCCATTTTTAAAACTCCTTTTTGTTTTATATTTTTAACCCCCGATGTTAAGGGGTTGGTTTTATGTTTACCTGTACGGTGTTACCGAAAGTTGTTACTGCCGGTAAGCATGACTGCACACTTGTATATATATAATATCACTGATAATGCTTATAGTCAATAAATAATGCTTATAATTTATTTATAATAATGCTTTATGTGTAGTATAATTAACAATAAGCAGTTTTTGGTGGTGATTATATGAGTTTTGAAGTGGATTATTATGCTCTCGGGGGACGTATACGTTCAGCCCGTGAAGAAAAGCATTTAACTCAGGAACAACTTGGTGAAATATGTTCCCTTTCAACTGCTCATATCGGTCATATTGAAAGAGGAACAAGAACTCCGTCGGTTGAAACTCTTTGTTCTGTGGCAAAAGCACTGGGCGTAAGCCTTGATAAGCTGCTTTTTGACAGTTTTGAAGGTGACGATATTTTCGTGCATTTATCTTCCATGCTTAAAGATAAAGACCCCGAAAAAGTACGCAGGTTTGTGGCTTTAGTAACTGCCATGGCGGAAAAAATAGATGAAATATAAAAAACTAACCGCCTAAAGTATTTTACACTTAAGGCGGTCTTTTTGTCCTATGCAACGTGCATAGGACTTATTTTTTATTCTGTGTTACAATTTACTATGCAGTTCGCATACAGTTGAAAAGCGTTGGTTAGGGTCTAAATTGATACATTTCTCAATGATGTTTTTAAGTTTACCGTTATAAAGTTTTTTTGACGGATGTTCTCCCGTAAGCATTACATTCATAAGAATCCCCAATGCAAAAATATCTGAACGAGAGTCTGTCTGGTTTATGCCGAATTGCTCAGGTGCGGCAAAACCTGCTGTGCCTACAAAAGCAGTATCCTGAGACTTATAGTTTTTATAAATTCTCGAAGCATCAAAGTCAATTAATTTGACGTTGCCGACAGAATCTATCATAATATTTTCAGGCTTTATATCTCTGTGAATAATGTTCTTTGAATGAAGAATATCAAGAGCCTTACACACTTCCTTGACAATTTTTCGTGTACCTTTTTCTGTATACAAACCGTTTGAAAGAATATCTGCAACGGTAGTGCCGTTTATGTATTCTTCTATTACGCGGCACTTTTCACCATTTTTTCTTACGCTTAAAATGCGGGGAAGATTAGGGTGGGATAAGCCTTCAAGGATTTCATAAACAGATGTATCTCCATGAAAATCAAGAACAACAATCTCTTTTAAAAGAGTTTTATGTCGCATTACAACTGCACTTTTGTTTTCATTCTTTTTCAATGCCTTGACAAAAGAAAATTGTTCTGCGATAATATGGTCGAAATCGGTCAAAAAATCACTTCCTATATTATTTGGACTTTAAGGAGCGCGCGGGAAATGAAAACCACAGGCGAACTGATGAATGAACTTATGAAAGCGGCAAATATCAGTGATTACTTAAAAGAAAACAGTGAGCACATGATAAATGAAGAATTGCCTGTCTACCTTTCAAATATACTTGAGAAAAAAGGCTTTGTCAAGTCGCATGTTATTAAAAAGTCAGAACTTAGCGAAGTTATGGGATATCAGATTTTTTCAGGCGTAAGAAACCCCTCAAGAGATTCTCTCATAAGTATTCTTGTTGCCATGGAACTTGACGTAGAAGATGTGCAGAGTCTTTTGCAAATTGCAGGTTTTGCAGAACTTTATCCTAAAATGAAACGGGATTCAATTATCATAAACGGAATTTTTACCAAGAAAACAGTGGCACAGATAAACGAAAGTTTATACGACAATGATGAAAAAACACTTAACCAATAAACAAAACCTGCAAGGTTGATTCCTTGCAGGTTTTGTGTTATACTATCAAAAACGGCAAAATTTACATAAAGGAATGATTTAGATGAAAAAACCTACACTTAATTTCGGCCAGTTTACTCAGTATGACAAAATTTTCATTACTGCAGATAACGGCATCGATTTGGAAAAAGTTACATCTGTAGCTTTTGAGGGGGAAACTCTCTATATCGCAGAGGGTGATTCTCTCGCTATATACACAGACGGTAAAATTAAAAAAGTTCAGGCAAATGTTTCAAAGCTTTTCACAAGAAACGGAAAACTTTTTGCTTCAGCAGGAAATTCTCTCTGCGAAATCAAAGGCGGCAAAATCAAAAAACTTGCGGATTTTTCTGCACCGGTTGTTGATATTTCTGTTGCTCTTGATAAATCTGTATGGCTTATTACAGAAACAGAACTTTTCCTTATGAATGGTGATAATTTTGAAAAAATTGTAGACCTTCCGGAAGAAACTGTGTGCCTTGCAGCACTTAACAACAAATCAAAATACGGCGAAACAGTTTATGTCGGCTCAACTGTTGAGGGGCTTATGTCGCTTAAAGGCAAACGACGTCATTGGGCAGAGCTTCTTCCTGATGTGACAGGTGTTCTCAGCCAGAAAATCAACTGCATTTCTATCGACGCTTTAGGTCATCTGTGGGTTGGTACAGATGACGGACTTAATATTTACGACGGTAAAAATTATTGGTTCAACGGTAACGATTTCTATTCAGTGCCTGACGGCTCATTCAACGATATGTTCTTTGCTGAAGACGGCAAAAAATATTTTGCAACAAACACAGGTATCATCACTCTGGTTGAAGGTAAAATTTCTTACTTCTCTTACGGCGTATGGCTTATGCACCCCACAGTTAAAAAAATTGCAGTTTCTGACGGCGGTGCTATTGCGGCAGTGACAGAAAGAGGTATAAGCCTTATCACTTCAAAGGAAATGACACTTGAAGAAAAAGCAAACCACTATGACGAAATGGCAGTAAAATATTTCACAAGAAACGAAGGCTATCAGGTTGACAGAATACTTCGTAAATACGGTGATATTGAGTCAGGCTGGCTTCCTAATTCTGATAACGACGGTTTGTTTACCGGTCTTTACTGCGCAAGCCAGTGCTTCCGCTATGCAGTAACAGGCGACGAAAAAGCAAGAGAAACTGCAAAAAGAGCGGTTGAGGCTATGATTAAATTGACTGAAGTTACAGGTAAATCAGGCTTTACTGCAAGAGCAACAAGATATTCACATGAAGAAAACTTTATGACAGGCGTGAGGGAAGAATGGCACGTTTGCCCTGATAACCCGGACTGCGAATGGCTTGGTGAAACTTCATCTGATGAAATGACAGGACACTACTTTGGTTACGGCATTTACTACGACCTTGTTGCAGATGAAAAAGAGAAAGAAAAAATTGCAGAAGTTGTAAGAAAAATCACAGACCATATCCTTGAAAACAACTTCCACCTTTGTGACGTTGACGGTGTGCCTACAACATGGGCAAACTGGGAGCCCGAGCTTCTCAATAATGATGACAGATGGTTCTATGAAAGAGGAACAAATTCTCTCGAAATGCTTTCATTCCTTAAAACTACATACCACGTGACAGGTGACGAAAAATATAACAAAGTTTTCGAGATGCTTATTGAAAAACATCACTATGCTATGAACTGCATTCAGTATAAGGTTGAAGACGGCCATGTAGCACATATTGACGACCAGCTTGACTTTATCAACATCTATCCTCTTATTATGTATACTGAAAGCGGTGCGCAGAAAGAAATTTTCAAAATGGGACTTACTCATCATTTTGATTATGAAAAGGTTGAACGTTCACCTTTCTTCAACATCACTTACGGTGCACTTACCAACAATAACTGCGATATTGAAAATGCAGCAAAATCTTTGTCTGAAATGACAATGGATTTAATTCGTTGGCCTGTTTTCAACAGCCACAGAAAAGACCTTGTATGGGATACTGAGCAAGAAGAAATGGGAATTCCCGCACAGCTTAAATACCCCCTGGAATATTCAGCAAGAGTTCTTGTAAACTACGACGGCAACCAGTTTGTATGCGATTCAGGTGCAGAAGAATTTGTAAATATCAATACAAAGGTTGTAAACCGTACAGCAACTCTCCCCGGCACATTTGCAAACGGAATGCGTGCTATGATGCCCTATAATTTCCTTCTTCCTTATTGGATGGGCAGATTCCACGGACTTTTAGGTGATTGATTTTAAATAACAAAAGAGCTTTCGGCTTTGTGGGTCGGAAGCTCTTGATTTTTCTGCAAAAAAGAGTAAAATACTTTTGTTATCGAAAAAGGAGGCGGAAAAGCATGTCAGACAAAATCAGAAACGATTTTTCAAAAGGTCCTGTATGGAAGTGTATTATGGCTCAGGCTTTGCCGCTGACTGTTGCGCAGATAGTCCATCTTTTATATAACGTAGTTGACAGAATTTATCTTGGTCATATGTCTGAATCAGGCTCAATGGCACTCACAGGTGTTGGTCTTACTTTCCCGATAATTACTCTGATTATGGCTTTTACGGCACTTTTCGGCAACGGTGGTGTGCCCTTGTTTTCAATGGCAAGAGGTGCAGGTGATGAGAAGAAAGCAGAGAAAATTCTTGGCAACTCTTTTGCACTTCTGGTTGTGAGCGCTGTCGTTTTAACAGTTTCAGGATATGTTTTTTGTAAGCCTGTTTTATATGCTGTAGGTGCAAGTGAGGAATCTTTTGTTTTTGCAAAAGAGTACCTTGATATTTATCTTGCAGGAACAATTTTTTCTGTGCTGACAACAGGTCTTAACGGATACATAAATGCGCAGGGCTTTCCGAAAATCGGAATGTTGTCCATTATCATCGGTGCTGCTATTAATATAATTCTTGACCCTGTTTTCATTTTTGTTTTCAATATGGGTGTAAGAGGTGCAGCTCTTGCCACTGTTATCAGTCAGATTATTTCCTGCATATGGGTGATGAGTTTTCTGTTGGGTAAGAAAGCGATTGTTCCTCTTAAGAAAGAAAATGTAAAAATAAGAAAAGATATTACTTTTGACATAATAAAATTAGGTGCAACCAACTTTATTATGCAGGGAACAGCCTTTCTCGTTCAGACTGCCTGTAACACTACACTGCAAGCCTTCGGCGGTGATGTTTACGTAGGGATAATGACAGTTGCAAACTCAATACGTGAAATTTTTATGCTCCCCGTAAATGGTATTGTCAGCGGGTCCTTACCGGTTGTCAGTTTCAATTATGGAGCGAAAGAATACAAAAGAGTATGTTCAGGTGTGAAATTCAACACATATGTGGGCACAATTTATACTATGGTTGCATGGGCTCTGATACTGATTTTTCCGAAATTCTGGTTTTCTGTTTTTTCAGATGATGTGGCTATGGTGGAATCAGGTGTCAGCGTGTTGCGGATTTATTTCTTCGGCTTCGTGTTTATGGCTTTGCAGTTTGCGGGACAGACAACTTTTATGGCGGTGGGAGATTCAAAACATGCCATATTCTTTTCGCTTCTCCGTAAGGCGATTATCGTTGTGCCGCTTACTCTTTTATTGCCGAGAATCGGATTCGGTGTAACGGGAGTTTTTCTTGCCGAGCCGGTTTCAAATATTATAGGCGGTATAGTCTGTTACACAACAATGCGTCTGACGGTATATAAAAAACTATTGAAACAAGTAAAAACCCCTTCCGACAGAATTTAATGGGAAGGGGTTAAGTTTATTCGTCAAGTTTTCTGAAAATTTCATTCCACACTTTTTCGTCCTGCTCTGTCATTCTTTTCCAATCAAAAGAAGAAACAAATTCTCTTTTCTGCTCATCGGTTGTGAGCAGTTTTTTTCTTGAAAGTGTTGACTGTTTAGCTGTAAATTCACTAAGATATTTTACTGCATCTAGGGTGTAGTTCGGGTTATGACCTTTGTTTTCTTCAAGAATAAATTCAATGTTTTCTTTGCCGTCAAGTGCGCTTTTAAGAGCATCAAAATGCGGTGCTTTACGGCAGAGTTTATCGTCGTCAGAATAGATTAAAAGAACTTTTGCGTTTGTTTTTGAAAGAGTCTCGATTCCGTTGAATTTAAAAAAATCAGGGTTTGATTTCTTTTCCAGAGCAGATATCACTTTTCTGTAGGGCTTTAAGATACCGCTGAAGAAAGATTCGATAAGCATTGTTGCAGAAACGAAACCTGACATGACAACAACGTGAGATATTTCGGGGTGGAGAGCGGAAATATTCATCGTTGAAAATCCGCCCCAGCTATGGCCTATAACCGAAAGGTCAAGCCCCTTGAAACGTTCATCTTTTTTGATTGTCAGAATGCAATCGTTCAGGTCTCTTAAGGACTGTGTTATGCCATTTGGGTTTTCTCCGCCTGATTCCATGCAGCCCGTATGGTCGTAGGCAAAAACAGTATAGCCGTGACGGCAGAGAGTTTCAATTTCTCTGAAATAAGACCTGTGACCGCCGAAAAAACCGTGGTCAAAAATAATAAGCCTTTTATCATTTCTGTTTTTGTAACTGTAAATATAGCCTTGAAGTTTATGTCCCATTGAGGAAACAAAAGGATAACTTTCTTTATTCAAACCTTCAAAATCATCGCTTGAAAAATAGTACGCAGTGCCGTTATCGTCACAACGTGTGTAAGCAATTTTTTTGAACATATCAGTTACTTGTTTTTCGAAAATCATTTTTTCACCTGCCTGATTAATAACTGTAGCAAAGTCTGCCGTAGGGTGCGGCATCGCCTGACGTGTAGAATGAATAAACATCATTTTCGCGGTAATTATCTGCCCATTTGAAGCTTATGGAATCGTTGTTTTCGATAAGTGACTTTGAAACAGAAAGCATAAGTTGGTTGTTTTCAAAACGTATTTCTGCTTCGCCGATTTTTGTGAAAATTCCGTTTTCACATTTTTCTACAGTTGTTTTGCTGTCAACGGGACATGTACGGTTTATGACAATATTTTCATTTATAAAAAGTGTCATCCAGTTTCCGTCGCCAGGAGATGTCAGTGTATCTGCTGTGTCAACATAGAAATAGAAATTGTTATTGTCACTTGCAACTTTCATGTTGTTAATATCGTTTCTGCCTGAATTATCAGTTATGGGATTGCCTGCAAAATCAACTGAATCTCTCGGTTTGATTTCGCCTGTGTAGTCTTTATAAACAGATGTTATTTTATCTGAATCCCATTGTGAGAATGAGCCTTGAATGTCAATAGTCACATTTTCGCTTCTTTCCAGTTTTGAAGTTGTGCCTTTGAATTTTGCGATATAATGTACTATCTGCATATAGTAATTATCGCCAAGCACACCTGCGGAGGGCTCAACGTCACGTGAACCGTTTTCGTCAGCGCAGTCAACAAAAATTATGGGATATTCTGCTTCCGTATTCTGCCTTTGTGCAACCCATTCGTTGAATCCTGTTATGAAAATAATGTCAGGGTCCATTTTGATTGCAAAATCCCATTGTTCTGCAAAATTATAGCCGTAAAGCATAGCATCAGGTGATAAATCATTCTTTCCGTCATGCCATGAGCGTGAGCGGTCGTTAGCACCGTACCATGAAGTTTTGCTGAATGTGCAGGTCTGTGAATGCTGGGCAACAGACACGTTCATAACAGAAACTCCGTTATTTTTGAAAAGTGACTTATATGTAAGTGAACGGTCAAATTCCATCCACGGAAAACCGTCTTTATGTTTTGTTTCGTTGGGCCATTGAGAAGTTTTGATTCTGAAATATTCTTTTACTTCAGGGCGGATTAAGCCGTCATATTCGTTGCCGATAATCAAGGGTTTACCGTCCATATAAAACCAGAGTTTATCAAGCTGGGGATATTTTTCTTTTAATTGGGCATCGTTGTAAATCTCGTCGTAAATTCTGTTTATTGTCTGCGCAGAATAGGAGTTTGTGTAATATGCAATTTTCGGCACATTGTAGCCCTGAAGCATATATTCGTACCATACGGAAATAAGCTTTTTAGCAGGTTCGGTATATGTAAACGCGTTTGTTGTGTCAAGCACTATGAAGTCAACAGATGCGTCTGTAAGCATCTGAAGATGTTTTCTGTAAACCCATTCATCGTCTGCTGAATAATAGCCTAAAAGTGGTTCGCCCCAATGATGAAATTCGCCTACATTTCCGCCACCTGCGGCAAACCATGCTTCTTCAGAAGTGATTGCTTCAGGGTGTTCTTTTACAAGCTTTGAATTGTCAATAATTCTGTTGCTTCCGTGCTGACCGTGCCAGAGAAAATAAAACACGCCTACAAGTTTTTCACTCTCGCCTGCAGTGACAATATTTCTGCCCAAAGAATCGGTGCACACAAGCGACCCGTTAACCTGTGCAGGCGTTGTTTCTATATTACCAACACCTGTCATGCAGTTTATAAGTGTCATAAAAGCAAGCCATATTGCAGTTATTGCTCTGATGAAAAAGTTTTCCATAAATTAACTCCTTTCAGCAAACGTACGTTTGGTAAATGTCCTCAGTTTCAGTATATCACAAAACAATAAAAATGCAAGACAGTTTAAAGTCAGATATTTTTTGGTTTAGACAAAAAGACAAAAACTCGCAAGGCTGTTGCCTGCGAGTTTTTTATAAAGCATAAGTAAAAAATAACAACTTTAAATCTGATAAATCCTTATTTTAAACCAGGATTTTATTGAAATTAGTGTTTATCGGGGCATACCGAATTTCATCATTTTCTTTGCAACTTTACGTTGTGCAGCAACCATAATGCCGGGTAAAGTAAACAAAGAGTTGGGTATAACGTAGCAAGGAGCATAATCAGTAACATCGAAGAAACCTACTGCGTATCTTGTGGGAACATATGCACCGTAAGAGTTTGTAGCATGTACTACAATTTCTGCGTATGTTCTTCCGTACTGGTCAATTTCGATACATTCAAATGCACCGAATCTGGCACTGAGCGGGTCTTTGAGACCGGAAGCAATAGAATCCTTAACAGCTGCAAGCATCCATTCTTCTTTTGTTGTCGGCTGAGCAAGTTGAGTAGCCTGCGTAGGCTGTGCTGCGTTGCTGTTAACACCTGAAATTGCACTTAAATCAGCACCACATAAGTAACAGAAAGCACTGTTATCCGGAACTTCTTTTCCACATTTAAAACAAAACATATTTGTCCTCCTTATATAATAACTTCTTTATAGACCTACAAATGCAGATATTAAAAAATAAGATAACAAACCCATCAAAGAACATCCGATGGAAATTAAAATAAAAATAAGTATATAATTAGAGCCGGCTTTTGTGTCAGCAGCCACGTACCTTTTGGCGGGATACCAAAGATTGTTGACTTTATTTACAGTTATATTGAATGGCTTTTTAACATTAAAAGCATCTATGAAATAACCTACAACGTCATATCCGGCGGGGGTTTTAGAAACGAATAATTCTCTGTCATTGCAGAAGACTACATTGCCGTTATTTTGTCTTATTAATATTTTCGCAAAAGAAACTGCTTGCTGTTGCTCGGTTAATACAATGCCATTTTGATTGTAATAAAACTCTTCAGCAGCATAGTTTTGTTGTGCCATAGCTATGTTATAATTTTCCAAAAAAGCAACACCTCCACGAACTGAATTTATTATATGATAACGATTGGTTTTTGTCAAGGAACGTTTTGTGCGCTTGAAATTTATTATATAATCCAATTATAGGTTGATTTTATATGGCGGATAATTAAAAATATGCACTACAGAAATTAGTAGTGCATATTTTATGATTATTGTGTTTTACCGCAGAATTTGCAGAATTTAGCTTCAGGGTCTAATTGCTTTCCGCAGTCAGTGCAGAAAACTTTTGCCTCGTTTGTGTTTGTTGTGGTTTGCGCAGTATTTTGCGGTATGGGATTGTGATTCTGCTGAGAGTGAGCAAGCTTCTGGTTCGGCACGCGATTTCTTAAAAATCCGCGTATGAGTATTTCGATAATAAGAAGTGCTGCAAGAGAAGCTATCACAATGATAATGATCGGGAGGAGATTGCTTTCAACAAGGACTGCTTTTGAGTCTTTGTCAGCGCGGAAAATCTGGTCATATTTTCCGTCACCGTCATCGTCGACTTTAAGATATGTCATCTCGGAAACGGCGGCAACTGTGTTGATTTCAGTTTTTCTGTTTATCTTGATGTTTCTGAACTCACGCATGTCTGAATATGTACCGTTTTCGTCCATGAAGCCGATGGTGTAGTCCATTTTGCCGTTGCCGTTACCCTCGATTCGGATATCGTATTCAGTGCCTTCTTTGAGCCTTAAAATTTTCACTCTTGTGTCGGATTTTTTGTCTTCATCGTCAGAGTGTTCACCAGGGTTTTCTTCAAAGGTGAGTGTGCCGAAATCTGCACGCTGGTTTGTTGTTGCACCTTTTGATGCAAGCTTTTCTCCGTTATGCTCAACTGATACATCAACGGGGCAGGCGATTTTAACGTATATGTATTTCTGTCCCTGAATCTGATATGCAATATCTGAAAAGAAGTAAACAAGAGAGTCGGCGTCATCAACTTCAAAGTGGCAACCTTCGCTTGCGATGCCTTCCATCAGACGCTGAGGCTCGGATTTCTGGTCATTCCTCATGCCGCTGAAAAATCCTAAAGTGTAAATATATATGCCCTGGCTTTTAAGAGCGTTTGCATATGCAATAAGCTCGTCGCCTTCTTTACCGTCGTTGGGAAGACCGTCGCTCATAAGAACAATAAGTTTCTTTTTAGCATTGCTTGATTTGAGCATCTTTTCCGCTTCCTGCAATCCTGCTTCGATGTTTGTGGAAGAGCCGGGGTTCAGCGCATCGATAACATTGTTAAGGAATTGGGTGTTTCTGCAGAAGTTTGCAATCTTGTATGCTGATGAGTCGTAGGTGACAATGCCCACGCTTGCGTCCTGCTCGAAAATTGTAGTGATAAATTTCTTGGAAGCCTCTTTTGTTTCTTCCATAGGTTCACCTGACATACTTCCTGATGAGTCGAGAACAAGAACCACGTCTCTTTCGTCAGAGCTTGTAAGCAATGGCCATTCTGATTTGCCGCCGTCCTTTTCGATGCTGTCAATTTTATCCTGAACGCATTTTGCATATTGTTTAGCACCTTCCTCGTTGGGGTGCATTGAATATGCACTTATGATTTCTCCGTCTTTAAGATCTTCTGATCTTGACATGAACTGCACGCCTTGTATCCACTCGTTGCTTGAATATGCTTCGTGTGTTTCAAAATGTTTTTCCACGTCAACGAAACAGATTCGCATGCCTTCGGATTTGCACTGGTTTATAAGAGTTTCAATTTCATCATTGAATCTTGTTACGGCATTATTTACGATTGTGGCAACTTCTTTAGTGAATAAAAAACCTTTGCCGTCGGCATTAAGAAGTTTGGGATATCCTGCAACGATAATTTTTGCTTGAGGACCTGCTTCTTTTTCAATGCGTTTATATGTTTCGTAAAGTTTATCACGTATGCCGTTTTCTTTATAAAATTCGTTAAAAGATTTTTGGATTTCGTCAGCAACAACGTTGGGTGAACTGAATGAAGCAAGCGCTGCATCCTTGATAATTCCGTCGAAATTTGCATCGTTTCCACCGAGAGTCATTGTTACATATTCAACTTCAAGGCCTTTGTTTTTAACTTCCTGAAAGATATTAATCTGCGGGTTGAGATGGCCTGTTCCTGAATGGTATATAGCGTGTCCGTCAATATAACCTACTGTTTTCGAAAAAGGTTTATCAAAAGTGGACGTAATATGTTCTGTTGTGGCTCCTGATGCTGCTTCAAAAAACCAGTTGAAGCCTCTTCTTTCTGAAAGTGTACCGCTTACGCCGGGTACTTTAAGTTGTCCGGGCCAGCTTTTTGTTGACCTGTGAGCTAACCAGTCGCTGAATTTTGTTTTTTCTTTTACGTGGAGGTTTTGGTTATAAAATTCAGGAATACCTTCACCTGAAGAAAATGAGTCGCCTAAAGAGACTACGACACCGCTTCCTCCGTCGCCGTTTGTTTCTGCTGCAGATACGACAGGGGTAACAATAGGTGTACAGACAAATGTAAAGGCGAGAACAACAACACAAAGAAGAAAACTTATTGCTTTGTTTGATTTTCTGATTATTTTACTCATAAGTTGTCAATCCCTTCGTTAGTTAATGTGTCGATTGTGGCAAAATCAATTGATGCTATTGTTTTGAGCACGGCTAAATCGCTTTTCGGCACGCCTGTGTAAAATTTGTTTGTTTTTGAATCGTAGGTTGTCATGCTTCCTGTTTCAGAGAAAATTACAGGCACATCTTTACCGGCATTATATGAAACCGGGTTTGCAATAAGTGTGCCGTTAACTTCAGTGAAAGACCAGACCACCCCTGCAGAAGAAATATAAGTTGCCTGATATATCGGGTGGGGTGTTGATGAATAAGTTGAAATTTCGTAAGCATCCACATATGTGCCGTCAATTTCATATTCAGTGGTTATGCTGATATTGTTAAACCCTTTGCCGTAGAAAAGGTCGCACACGTCGCTTTCAGTGCGTACTGTCTGGGAGTCGGCTACATTTGTTGTTGCAGATACTGTCATGTATTTCTGATAATATGCATCTGCATCAATTGGTGTAACCTGATAGGGAGTTGATGTATCAGGAGGCGTGCTGGAAGGAGGTGCTGTTTGCTGAGAATTTGTAGTCGTTTCTGCCTGATTCGGATTTGTTGCTTTTTCGGGTGTGGTAAGAACAACGTCTTTCATGCCTGATGACACAAACATATCGTTTATAAAACCGATGTTGATTACGTCAAAGTAAACGAGCGCACCTATGGTAAGAGCAGCAACCGTTAAAACTGCTAAAACCGATGCGGTGATGCGGATTGAAAGCGTAAGTGTTTTGTCGGCTTTCGTCGGTTTCTTGTTTTTGTTATTTGATTTGTCAGGTTTCTGAATCTTATTTTTGCTTGTTTCATGTGAAGTTTTCAACTCTTCACATTTTGTACATTTTCCGTTTGCGTCTGTGGGAGCGCCGCAACGGGTACAGAATTTTGACATATTAATTCCTCCTCGGATTTTTGGTGTGAATAGAATATACTACATTATTGATATGTGTTCAAGTCCGATGTAATTATCGGCATTCCAAATGTAATAATCTGAAAAAGTTTTGTATTTTTGCATATAAGTTCTGGTGTTAATCTTCAACTTTGTTTTTTCTATAAATGAGCATCTATAATCATAATGTTACACCATCTTTGAATATGG
>JAZSFV010000216.1:0-5498 GCA_045532395.1 Acutalibacteraceae bacterium | reverse complement strand
GTTGGGGATCATGAGAAGAAGACCCTGAGAAGCAGTATAAGTTGTTGTAAGTGCACCTGCGTTAAGTGAACCGTGAACTGTACCTGCAGCACCTGCTTCAGACTGCATTTCTGCAACCTTTACTGTTGTGCCGAAGATGTTTTTTACACCCTGAGCAGACCACTGGTCAACGTAGTCAGCCATGGGGCTTGAGGGAGTGATGGGGTAAATACCGGCAACTTCTGTGAAAGCATATGACACGTAAGCCGCAGCATTATTACCATCCATTGTCTTGGTTTTTCTTGCCATTATGAATTTCCTCCTTGTTAAAATGGAAAATTGATAACTATAAAGATATACATATATAATATACCAAACGCAATTATAACACTTTTCTACAAAAAAGTAAATAAGAAAATAAGTCATTATTTGATATATTTTTTGGATATATTGACAAGTTTTTGACAATATAATTCTAAAACAGAAAAAAGAAGCGATTTTTAAAGTTTAGTTGACTATTTAATGATAAAATTGTATTATAAAGAAGTAAAAAGGAGAGTGGGCACATTGAAGAAAAAAGTAGGTATAGCAACCCTTCATACAGCCATAAACTATGGTGTTTATCTTCAGGCTTATGCCATGCAGAGAAAGGTTGAAGATTTGGGATACGATGCAGAAATTATCCACTATGTGAAAAGAACAGAAAGCGGGTCTTCTTCATCAAAGTCTTCCAAAATAAAGAGACTTCTTCTGCACCCCATAAAATCTAAAAAGATAATCAACAACAAAGTTATGAAATCAGGGGCGGATTTTTCACGCAGAAGTTTTGCTTTTTCAAAATTTGCATCGAAAAATTTTAATCTTACAAGACTTTGTAACGATATGAATGATGCGGGAGAAATTGCAAAAAAATATGATGCCTGTGTATGCGGAAGCGACCAGATCTGGAACCCTGTCCACACAGACTGCAACCCCTATTATTTCTTACAGTTTGTACCTGCAGAAAAAAGAATTGCCTATGCTCCGAGTGTTGCTTGTGAAACTATTCCCGAAAAATATCTTGAAGATTTCAGAAGCTATATTTCTTCATTCTCCTCAATTTCCGTAAGAGAATCTTCAGGTGCTTCCTTTGTTGAAAAAATCACAGGCAGAAAATGCGAAAACACCGTAGACCCCACCTTGCTTTACGATAAAAATTTCTGGAATGAATTTGCATATCCCGAAAGATTGGAAAAAGAGCCTTACGTGTTTTGCTACTTTTTAGGCGGTACTGAAATCCACAAAAAAACTCTCAAGAAAATCGAAAAAGATCTGGGCAAAAAAATCGTTATTTCTCCTTTTGATTACGAAATAAACAGTCTTAAAACAGGTGAAAAATTTTATGCGGATATAAAGGAATTTTTAACGCTCGTAAGAGATGCAGATTTTGTTCTTACTGACTCTTTTCACGGCATGGCTTTTTCTGTCAATTTCAGGAAAAATTTTGCAGTTGTAAAAAGAGCAGATACAGATGCCGGCAAACACACACGAGTAAACGACTTCCTTTCAAAAATAAAACTCACTGACAGAATCGTAACAGAAGAAAATTTACAAGACTTTAAATTTTCTGAAATTAATTATGAAGTGAGCGGAAAAATTCTTGAAGATTGGGTAAAATCTTCTTCAGATTATTTTGAAAAAGCTCTTAAAAAAGTCTTAGAAAAAACTGAAGAAAACGAAAAGAAAAATATTTCAATTCTGCCGGACGGAAGTTGCTACGGCTGCACTGCCTGTAAAGAAATCTGCCCCAAAAACGCAATAGAAATGAAGAAAAATTCTTTAGGCTACCTTTATGCAGAAGTTGATGAAAACAAGTGTATAAATTGCGGTCTCTGCCTTAAAAAATGCGAAGTTATAAAAGAAAATGTTTCGCGTTGTGACGACTTTGAAACAAACTGTTTTATCGCCTGGATGAAAGACGAAGAAAAAATCACAAAGAGTTCTTCAGGTGGTATGTTCTATGCTCTTGCAGAAAAAGCGGTAGAAGAAAAATCTTATGTAGTTGGTGCAGTTTATACTGACGATTTCAAAGGCGTAAAAACAATTGTCACAAATGATATTGAAGATGTAAAGAAAATGCGTGGCTCAAAATATTTCCAGAGCGACAAAGGAAATGTTTTCTCTGAAGTAAAAAAACTTCTCGAAGAAAACAAAAAAGTTTTCTTCTCAGGCTCACCTTGTGAATGCGCAGCGATAAGAACTTTTCTCGGCAAAGATTATGAAAATCTGACAACTATGAGTTATATCTGTCACGGTCCGTCCGCACCTGAAGTTCTTAAAAAATATATTGAAGAAATTGAAGAAGAAAACAAAAGTAAAGTAACTTTCTTCACAACGCGATATAAAAAAGACGGCAAGCATCTGCCCCTTTATCTTAAAGCAGATTTTGAAAACGGAAACCAAAAACTTGAAGAATATGCACCATCACATCTTGCGAGAATTTTCATGAGCGGTTGCGCCATGAGAAACTCATGCCTTAACTGTAAATTCAAAAGTTTACCACCGTTTTCAGATATTTATGTAGGTGACCTGGGCGGAAAATATTACCCTGTAGACAAGTATAATCCTGCAGGTGCATCATGCGTTTTTGTTTCAAGTGAAAAAGGTAAAAAAGCCCTTGAAAATATCAAAGACAGAATTAATTTTGTTGACGCAGATGTTGATAAAATGATTCAAAGCAGAAATAATATTCTGTTTGCTTCAAAAGCACCGACCTACAAAAAATCAGAAGAATTTTTAAATAACTTAAATGAACTCGGTGTCCGCAAAACTGCAGACAAAATGTTCCCGAGACCGTCAAAGAAAAAACTTTTAATCGGAAAAGTTAAAGCGGTTATCAAGAAAATCATAATGTAATTTTTAAAAAAGAAAAGGTGAGAAAATGGGGGAAAGAATCAAAAAAGCTATAGGCGTTGAAGGTGATTTCAAAACCACAATTCTGCCTATGATAAACTACAGTTATGCAAATATGTACATGGGCGGTGCAGGATATATTATCGGAATGTATTTTACCGTTTTCCTTACAGACGTTGTAAACCTTTCTCTCAATCAGGCAGGTATAGTTGTAATGCTTGCAACTATATGGGACGCAATAACTGACCCGGTAATGGGAATTGTCACAGACCGCACACGTGCAAAGACCGGTAAACACAGACGTTATCTTCTGTGGGGTATTCCTTTAATGGCTGTGTCGTATACACTTATGTGGAATTCATTCGGTCTTAACGGTGCGGAAAACCCCACAAAAACAATGGTTTATTTTATCCTTGTTTACATGCTGTATAAAACGGCATATACAATAATCGGTGTGCCACATACCGCTATGCTTCCTGAGCTTGCACCTGAATATAACTTAAGAACGGAGTATAATTCCGTAGGTTATCTTTTTAACTCTGCAGGTATGGTGCCGGCTTTCGGAATTGTTGTTGTAATTCTTTCTCTTTTCGGCTCAAACGACAACATAACTTCAGAATCAAAAACACCTTTCCTTATTATAGGAATTGTTCTTTCACTTTTCTTTGCAGTCGCAGTTTTTCTCACATATGCGAAGACAAAAGAAAAAAGCTCACTTGATAATAAAAACGAAAAGCTTGATATTCCGTATATTATCAGAGAATATGTCCTTGTTTTCAAAAACAAATCTTTCAGGCAGTATTTCTTCATGAGCCTTGCATATCAGTTTTCAACGGGATTTTATGCAAACTCAAAAGTTTATTACATAAAATATCTTGCAAATCAGTATAGCACTTATGCTCTTTTTAACGCAGTTGCAGGTGTTGCAGAAGCAGGTGCATTCCCTCTTAATTATGCATTGACTATGAAGCACGGCAAGAAAAAGTGCGGAAATATTGTGACTCCTCTGATGGTTGCAGGTCTTGCGATAGGTCTTATTATGCAGCCGGGCGGTTCGTTTTTCTGGATTGCGCTTATGATGGTAAGTATGATTCTCTATCCTTTCGGAATGTCAGGGCTTGGTTTTGTTTCAACAAATATTTTCCCCGACCTGACAGACGTTGACGAAATGATTACGGGCAGAAGACGTGAAGGTGTAATTTCAACCTTCAGCACGCTTATCAAGAAAAGTATCAGCGGTGTCATGGCAGCGCTGGTTGGTTTCACTCTGCAGGGCTTCGGTCTTATAACGGGCGATAAAGTTTCCGAGTATGAAAAGACAACGGGCAATCTTTTTGTCCAGACAGACAGTGCCGTATGGGGCGTGAGAATCTGTGTTGCGGTTATTCCCATCGTTGCCGCTATAATTGCTCTTATACTCCTGAAAAATTTCAAGATGACAAAAGATGACCACACAATGATTCGCGCTGCAGTTGCAACAAAGAAAAAATACGGTAGCGTAACTCTGACAGACGAAGAGAAAAAACGTTGCGAATTGATTTCAGGTCAGAAACTTGAAAACACATGGCTTGGTAAAGATAATAACGAAGAACATTTCCTGGAGAAAAACGAAAAAGGCGAATATCTCATTCTCCTTGAATTAAAACTTGAAAAGGAGATGGCAAAAAATGATTGATCTTAAAAAAGATAAACCTGAACTTAAAACGAGCAAAATTTTTGATTTGTTCTTTTATCTTATTCAATGGACCTGGGGACTTCCCGTAAATCTTGTGGGCGGTCTTGCATTTCTTTTCTGCACAAAAATCAAAAAACGCAGATGGCAGAAATTCGGCTATTCATATATTGTCTATCTTCCCTGGAATGCAGGCGGACTGTCTTTAGGTCTTTTCATTTTCATGAAAGATAATCCGTCAAACGAAAAGTGGACATATAACACACGCATTCACGAATACGGCCACACATGGCAGTGCTTGCTTCTGGGCCCGCTTTACTATATCGTAGTTGCAATTCCATCAATGATATGGTGCAATGTTTTCGAAAGCTACAGAAAGAAAAACAACATTTCTTACTACAAGCTTTATTGTGAAAAATGGGCAAATGTTTTTGGTGAAAAATTTACAAAACTTAAAATGGATGTCTGAATATAAACCCGGGATTTTTCTGTTGAAGAAGAAAAACTCCGGGTTTATTTCTGTATTCGAATTCTTATTTCAGCTTTAAATACAATTATTAAAAATAAAACAAAATTATTAAGAATGTTGTTTTATTGTTTACAAAAGTGGAATTTTGTGCTATTATTTATGGTACGAAATTATGAATAGGATGTGAACATAATGGCTTTTTCGGATTTTGGAGTTTTTTTAGGTGACTTGTCTTTATGGCATGTTAAAAAAGCATCTAAAGACCCGATGAAAGAACAACGTAAGGTTCTTAATAAAATTTTAAGAAGAAATAAAAACAGCGTTCTCGGTAAAAAACTCGGATTAGGTGAAATAAAATCCATTGAGGATTTCCAGAAGAAAGTTCCTCTTTCAACATATGCTGATTATGAGCCATATGTTGAATATATGATTAAAAACAAGGGCAAAAATCCTATGTTTTCAGGTCCCAATATCCGTTATTGTTCT
>JAZSFV010000158.1:0-1574 GCA_045532395.1 Acutalibacteraceae bacterium | reverse complement strand
ACTGACCGATTTCATAACCGGCCAGCTGCTATAATATGATTTAGGGGATTAGAAGAAAATTAAGATTGATTCTTAAGAAAATGTCTTTAATTTATTTTTCCAGCTGTTTAGCCATTTCAGACTGGAAGTCCTTTGGTGAGAGTGAACCAACAAAGAGTTTCTGGAGGAATGAGAGGTATTCACCTGCATCTTCTGATTCCATAAGTGTATCAAACCAAAGTGTGAATGAAGTAGCACCAATAGCATAATCTGCTACCTGCTTTGTAAGTTCAGGTACGCTTGAATCGTCATATGTAACCTTCCATGCAGGGATACCTGCGCCTGAGAGATAACCATACTTAGATACACCCTTTGTTATTTCAAAAGCGAGTTCAGCTGAAAGATCCTTATGTTCTGTTGATGCTGCAACCATAAGTGAGTCTGAACCGCCACCCATAAAGTCTGTGATCTTAGCATTTGAAGAGTTTATTACCGGGATAGGAGCAACAGAGAAATCTTCATGATTTTCTGCGTCTGTCATGATAGAACCGCCCATCCAACTTCCTGTAAAGTACATAGCTGCATTTCCTCTGTAGAATTCTGCACTTGCTTCGTCATTTGAAAGACCTGCTGCACCTTCGATAAATGCACCCATGTCAACAAGTTCCTTTATAGCTTCTGCTGATTTAAGGAAGTCAGCTTCTGAGTAAGAACCGCCTTCTTTCTTGAGTACGCTGTAAAGCTTTTCAGGACCTACTGATTTTAATGTAAGAGCATCGTGGAGCATTGCAAGAACCCACTTATCCTTAGCACTTGTACCGATCGGTGTTACACCGTTGTCGATGAATTTCTGACATGCATCTTTAAATTCTGTCCAGTTTTCAGGAACTTTAATGCCGTTGTCATCAAATAATTTCTGATTGTACCACATTACTGAAATAGGTGTACACATAACTGAACCGTAAAGTTTTCCGTCATATATCAGATTTGAAACAGCTGCTCTTGAAAGCTCTGATTCATATTTTTTGTAGTAGTCATCAAGCTGAAGTACTTTTCCTGAATCAACGAATGACTGTGAAAAACCGCCTGCCCATGTAAAGAATACGTCAGGCAACTCATTGGCAGCAACAGCTGATTTGATCTTTGTCTTGTAAGACTCGTTCTCAAATGTTTCATGTACGATCTTAACATTTTCGTGAGAAGCTTCAAAGTCTTTTATAGCCTGCTCATATGCGTCGTGGAAAGCATCACTCTCTGTGGAAATACTCCAGAGTGTAAGTTCGATTTTTCCATCTGCACTTTTTCCGACACCTTCATCTTCTTTGCCACATCCGGTAAAACAACCTGCGAGCATTGCTGTAGCTGCAACTGCACTAATAACTCTCTTGAATTTCATAGGTATAAAACCCTCCTGTAATGTTTAATGTTTTTGTATGTTTTTCACATTTCTTATGTCTTTGATTATACATTGTTTTTTGCTTTTTTAAAACGTATATATTTTACTGATTAGGGTAATATTTTTACTTGTTACTCTTTAAAATATAATTTATATGCATTTGTAACAAACAACATTAAATTTTTCTGTGTATTTTGTC
>JAZSFV010000054.1:0-7448 GCA_045532395.1 Acutalibacteraceae bacterium | reverse complement strand
TGTCTTCCTAAGACCGCTTGGCCTCCGACTTGTCTCCATAATAGTGCAGTTTGCGGATGACGTGTTCGTAGGCCTTCTGCATCTCCTGCATCTGGTGCTGCACCTGCGCTTTGTGATCGTTAAGCAGGTTGAGCACGTCATCGATATGCGCGGGCTCATCCGTCTCATAGGAAAAGAACTGCCTGAGCTGCGCCATGGACATACCCGTGTGCTTGAAGCAGCAGATGGTGCGCAGTGGAGTCTTGGTTTCGGTCAGGAAAGTCTTGTTCCCGAAAACCTTAAAGACGGTTCAAAGAAATATTACACAGGCGGCTACTTCACACAAAAAGTAGAAGGTACTTATGACGACCAGAGAGCAAATGCTATTGCTCTTAACGACGGTTCAGGCAGAGGCACAACAATTTTTGCTTCTATTGACGGTATCGGTGTGGGTAATGCAGATGTCCGCACAATCAGAGCTATGGCAATTGAAAAACTCAAAGCCAAAGGCATTACTCCTGATATCAACGCCATCAACATAAACGCAACTCACTGCCATACAGTTTGTGATACACAGGGCATCGGTATTGACCTTATTTTAAGAATTTTCCGCAATATCCTTGCATGGCTTCCTTTTATTGAACTCGACAGAAATATCGACGATGAATTTCTTGCAAAAATGCTTGACGGTGCATCAGATGCAATCGTTGAAGCATACATGAACCAGGAAACAGGTAAACTTTACTATTTTGAAACAGCAGGTATCGGTAAATCAGAAGAACTGGGTAACTACCTTGATGACGAATACAGCTATCTCCACAACAAGAGATACGATGAAGAAGGCTATCAGCACGTATGGGCTTGCTTCAAATTCGTTCCTGATAATAAAGATTCAAAACCCACAATCTTTGCAAACCTTGGTGTTCATCCCACAACAATTGAAAGGTCAACAACACTTCTTTCTGCAGACTTCCCCAACTTCATGGAAGAAAAACTTGCAGAACACGGCATGAACTTTATGTTTATCCAGGGTGCACAGTCTCCCATTTCACTTAAAAAATCAGCAGTGGAAACTCCTGAAATTCTTGAAGAAGTTGATGGCGAAGTTGCAGCAAATCCTGAACTTGCACCTTACAGAAACGCAACTACTCTCGGCTATGAATTTGCAAGACTTATTCTTGAAGCTGAGAAAAATGCAGAAGAAGTTGAGCCTATTCTTAACGTAAAAATGGTAGAATATGCAATTCCTCTTGAAACAGGTCTTTATCAGGTTGGTGCAGTAAGCGGTTTCCTTGGAATTACTCTTGTAAAAGATGAAGAAAGCCCCACCGGCTATTCAGTAGTTACAGAAGCAGGTTACATCGAAATCGGCAAAGACATCGTTCTTCTTACAGTTCCCGGTGAACTTGTTCCTCAGCTTGTTTACGGCAACGTAGTTCCGGCAGAAGAATCATACATCGGAGAAGAGTGGACAATTCCTTGCACAGTAGACCTTCTTCCGGAAGGTAAAACAGTTCTTGTAATGGGTCTTTGCAACGACGCTATCGGATATATCGTTCCCGACACTGACTATGCTCACTTTATTGCAGACTCACTCTGGAATATGGATGGTATGGAAGGTCTTTACGGTCCCGGAAAACGTCATTATGAAGAACTTCTTTCAACAGGCAGTCAGGCAGGGTCTAAAACTATGACAGTTATCAACGACCTTGTAAAAAGCGAAAACTAAAATACGAACGGAGATATTTTTGTGAAATATTTTCTCGGCATTGACGGTGGCGGTACTAAAACTACCGCTGCCGTATCAGATGAAAACGGTAATGTATTGCTTAAGAAAGTTGGTAAAACTATCAACTTTTATTCAGTAGGCATGGAAAAAGCAAGGGAAAATCTCCTTGCAGTAATAGAAGAAATTTATAAAGACTTGGGTCAGGTTACATTTGAGGCTGTTTTTGTAGGCTGTTCTGCTCTTGACAGAGAAGCAGACGAAGAAACTCTCTGTAAATTGTGCGGCGGGATTGACGCAAAAATCGTAAAAATGGACAGTGACCTTTTTGTTGCTTTAAAGTCGGTTGAAGATGCAGTCTGCCCTTGCGTTGCAATCTGCGGTACAGGCTCAATGGTAATCGGTGAAGATGAAAACGGCACAATTAAATTCAAAGGCGGTTGGGGTCATATTCTCGGCGATGAAGGCTCCGGCTATGTAATGAGTCTTAATGCGCTTAAATGCTGTGCAACTTTCTGCGATACCGGTGAAGAAAGTCTTCTTCTTGAAAAGGCAAAAGAATATTTTAATGTTGATGATTTCAGGAAAGTCATTGATATTATCTATTCACCTGAAACGACAAAAGATGTTATTGCTCAGTTTGTCTTGAAAGTAAGAGAAGCAGCCCTTGCAGGCGACTTTATTGCAGAAAGCATAATTGTAAACGAAGCGCATAACTTTGCAAGAACTGTGTTATGCTTGCTTGCAGAAATTGGAAAATCTTCAGTTCTTGCTCTTTACGGCGGAATATTCCAGCACGATAAACTTTTCAGAGAGATTTTTATGGAAGATATAAACGAAATTTTCCCTGAATTGGAAATCCGACTTCTTGACATACCGCCTGAAGAAGGTGCATTAAAAATTGCGAGGTCTTTAGTATGAAAACTTATCTGAAATATATCGAAAACTTTAAAGATATTGTTGAAAAAATTGAAACAAAGTGTGCTGATAGTATTGAAAAAACTGCAGAAATTTTTGCTGACACTTTGATAAATAACAAAAAAATATTCCTTTTTGGTACAGGCCACTCTCACATGCTTTCAGAAGAACTTTTCTACAGAGCAGGGGGGCTTGTAAAAGTTCAGCCCGTTCTTGTTGAGCCTTTGATGCTTCATATTTCTGCATCACAGAGTACACTTGAAGAACGTATTGAAGGTTATGCCGAAAAAATTTTTGCTGATTACTCAATGAGTGAGGGTGATACAATTATCATCATTTCTAACTCGGGCAGAAACGGTGTTGTTGTTGATATGGCTCTGCTTTGTAAAGAAAAGGGGCTTAATGTAATTGCACTTACAAACCTTGAACACACTTACGCAGGTCAGTCACGTCATAAGAGCGGTAAAAGACTTTGCGAAATTGCAGATGTTGTTCTTGATAACTGCGGCTGTGTAGGCGATGCTTGTGTAGAGGTTGATGGAGTAGAGGGCAAAATATGTCCTACTTCCACATCTGCAGGCGCACTTATTCTTAACGCAATTGTTGCAGAAGCAGTTGATATCTGCGCCAAGAAAGGCTTTGTGCCTGAACATTTTGCAAGTTCAAATGTTGACGGCGGAGATGAAATCAACAACAGACTTATAGAAAAATACAAAAAGGAGATTAAACACCTTTGATTTATCCAATTCCACAGAAATATAATTTAAACGGAAAAAATATTGAAGTTAATAGTGTTAATATATCGGGCGATTTTAAAGAAATTGCCGAAAAAGTTTTGTCTTCTTATGATATTACTTTAAGTGACAAGGGCTTTGATGTTCAGATTTCTGTTGTGAATAACAGAAAAACTACATACATTGAAGAACTTTCTAAGTTGAGTGATGAAAAATATTTCATCAATGTCAGCGAAGATAAAATTTTAATTGAAGCCTCAGCAAAACGTGGTGTTTTCAGAGCACTTCATACTCTGGGCAAGATAATCACAAAAAATGAACTTGCCGAAGGTACTGTTGAAGACTATCCTCTTTTCTCAACAAGGGGATATATTGAGGGCTTTTACGGTGACACATGGGAGCAGGGTAAGCGTTTGTCGGTTATGAGCCTTATGGCAAAATACGGTATGAACACTTTCTATTACGCGCCTAAAGATGACGAGTATCACCGCGATAAATGGAGAGAAGTTTATCCTCAGAAAGACCTTGATGATTTAAAAAATCTTTTCGATTTTGCAAACGAAAACCAGCTTGATTTCTGCTGGTCGATAGGCCCCGGACTTACCTACAAATACACATCAGAAACTGATTTCCAATTGCTTATAAACAAAATCAAAAACGTTTATTCAATTGGTGTGAGAAATTTCGGCTTGCTTCTTGACGATATCCCTGCAGATTTTCAGTATGAAGAAGACGGCAAAGCTTTTGACGAAATTGTAGATGCACATGTTTTCCTTGTAAATAAAACCTACAATGCTCTTAAAGAGTTTGATTCTTCAATTACACTTACTGTTTGCCCCACACAGTATTTCGGCGATGAAAAAGGATATTATATATCGAAATTCGGTTCATCAATTCCCGTAGATGTAAAGCTTTTCTGGACAGGTGCTGAAATCTGCTCAAGAGTGCAGACAGTCCGCGAAGCAGACGAATTTATGCGTTCAACCTGCCACAGACCTCTTTATTGGGACAATTACCCGGTAAACGACGCTGAAATGTTTCAGGAAATGCATATAGGTCCTGTACTCGGCAGAGACACAGAGTTATATAAGCATTGCGAGGGCATAATTTCAAACGTAATGGAATATGCAGAGTGTTCAAAAATTCCGTTGATGACAATTGCTGATTATCTCTGGAATCCTTGTGAATATAACCCTGAAAAATCACTTTCAAATGCTCATGATGAAATGTTAGGAGATAATAAAGATTTGTTCTTCTATATTGCAGATCATCTTCAGGTTTCTTGTGTTAACAGACATGCATCTGCATTCATGAGTGAAACTTTTGAAAAAGTTAATTTTCAGAAAGCAACGGGCAATATGGAAAAAGCACTTGAAATTTTCCGCGAATATATCGGGAAATGCAAATCTTGCCTTGAACTTATAAGCGATACTTCAGTTCCTTTCTTTGCAGAAATGAGCAAATGGGTAAAGAAATTTTCAATGTGTTGCGATTTAATGGACGCAATTTACGCAGTATGGGAAAACCCTGATGAAGATAAGAAAAAATATCTTGCAGAATTACTCCAAAAATACAATTCAGATGCAGTTATTCTGACGGGCTTCTGTCTTCGCGAAATGGCAGAAAAAACACTTAAATAATATTAAAAGCCGAGTTGAAAGTAACTCGGCTTTTTGTTATGTTATTTTATTTCACTTAACATCTTTTCAACGCCTGTAAAATGAACAGGTGTAATGCCAATTTCAGGAAGATGCTGGAGGTTTTTGATACTGTCGTCAACCATATAAATTTTGTCAAATTTATTTTCAAAAGAATTTACGCAGTGGAGATAAATTTTAGGGTCAGGTTTTGCCATTTTAAGATTGCAGGAAATGAACATCTTATCAAACAGACGTTCAAGGTCATATTCTTTCATTAATTTTTCCACAAAACCATAGCCTGCATTTGAAAGGAGAATAATTGTGTATTCTTCTTTTAATTTTTCGATAGCAGGCACAATTTCTTCGTTTAATTTAATAAAGCCTTTCCAGTCTTCGATAATCTGTTCTTTGCTGATTCCTGCTTCCTTTGATAAATTTTCAAAGGTTTCATCAAGTGTTTTTTCGCCAAGGTCAACTGCAACAAAGTATTTTTCTTTCAGTTCAGCTGCCTTGTCTTCATCAAAATATTTGCGGAAAAGTCTTGGTGCAATTTCACCGAAAATTACTCCGAAACAGTCAAAAATTATAAGTTCGTTTTTCATAAATAAATTCACCCCGAAAAAGTATACCATACAGTTGATTTTATTTCAACTTTTGTTGCAAATTGTTTGTAAAAGTGGTAAAATTTCTATATATAATTAAAAAGGGTTGGTAGTTCAAATGAATATTCAGTCATCTGCATTTATCTGTAACAAAGCAGTAAAAAACCGCCTTGTTTTTCAGCCTATGGAAGGTTGCGACGGCACACCTGACGGTGCAATAGATGAACTTACAAGCAGAAGATATCTGCGCTTTGCAAAGTCAGGTGCAGGTATAATATGGTTTGAAGCAACTGCAGTATGTAATGAGGGCAGAGCAAACCCGAGACAATTATTCCTGAATGAAAACACAAAAGACAGCTTCAAAAAGTTGTTGGATAAAATCAGGGAGGTCTCCTGGCTTACTCAGGGTTTTATGCCCATTATAATTGTTCAGCTTACCCATAGCGGTCGATTCAGCAAACCAAACGGCACACCTGAACCAATAGTTGCTTACAGAAATGAGCATTGGGAAATCGGCAAAGAAAATCAACCGTACATAGTTGCAGATGATGAATATTTAAGCACTATTCCTGAAAAATATGCAACTGCTGCGCGTCTTGCAGAAGAGGTAGGCTTTGACGGAATTGATGTCAAATGCTGTCATGGTTATCTTTTCAACGAATGTTTGAGTGCTTTCACTCGTGACGGTAAATACGGCGGAAGCCTTGAAAACAGAACAAGATTATATTTTGATTGTATTGATAGAGTGAAAGAATCAGTAAGTGATAAAGTTTTTGTAACAACAAGGCTTAATGCTTGTGACTGCTTCCCTTATCCTTACGGTTACGGAGTTAACGATAAAAACGAAATTGACCTTACTGAAACAAAATGGATTATTGAAAAACTTATGGAAAAAGGCATTGAGTTTATTGATATAACTTTAGGTAATCCTTATCTTATTCCTCATGTAAACCGTCCTTGCATCAATGCCCCTGAAGACGGAAAAATCGGAATGAAGAGAATTTATGATGTAACAAAAGAACTGAATGTTTCTTTCCCTGAACTCAAAATAGTTATGTCAGGCTTAAGCTATGAGGGTGAAAACGCAATTAACTATTCAAACGAAATTATATCTGACGGTGTTGCAGACTTCGTAGGTTTCGGCAGAATGACATTTGCTTATCCTGATTTTTATACTGATTACCTTAAAGACGGCAAACTTCAGAAAAACAAAGTCTGCTTAAAATGCAGCAAATGTTCTGAGCTTATGCGTAATGCTTCCGTTACAGGTTGTCCTGTGAGAGACAGCGAAGTTTATATGCCGTTATATCAGAAACATGTGTTGAAGAGGTGAAAAACATGGTTGCAGTTGTAACAGGTTCAACAAGAGGTATTGGCCTTGGTATTGCAGAAGAACTTCTGAAGAAAGGTTTTTCAGTAATCATAACTTCAAGAAATAAGACCGATTCTGTGGATGAACTGGAGAAAATTTATAAAGATAAAGTTAAGTTTATTTCCGTTGATATATCAAATCAGGCAGATGTTGAAAATTTAGTGTCTTTTACAGAAGAAACATTCGGCAAAATTGATTTGCTTGTAAACAACGCAGGTGTAGCACCCAGAGAAAGAAAAGATATTCTTGAAATTACTCCTGATGACTTTGATTTTGTTGCAGATATCAATATGAAAGGTACTTTCTTTGTAACACAGAAATTCAGTCCGCTCCTTATTGAAAACGGTGGTGGCAGAATTGTGAACATTTCTTCTATGTCTGCTTACACAGCATCTGTTAACAGAGGTGAATACTGCATTTCAAAAGCGGGAATTTCAATGATAACAAAGCTGTATGCTGCCCGTCTTGCAGAATACG